>NZ_VMLG01000015.1:292-30132 GCF_013276565.1 Streptococcus sp. 53 | reverse complement strand
TGACGTGGTTTGAAGAGATTTTCGAAGAGTATAAAAACTCTAGCCTTCAGTTGCAAGTGACTGAAAACTAGAGTTTTTTCTATTGTTTCCAAGCATTATACAAGTTGCGAATAGGTTGCTTTAATGTCGGATGGATAAAATGAGGCGCAATTTCTTGTAGAGACTCAAGAACAAAAAGGCGTTCTGCTATGTAAGGATGGGGCAAGATAAGCTCATCTGTGTAAATGGCCTGGTCCTCCACAAAGAGCAAGTCCAAATCAATCAAACGAGGTCCCCAATGCACTTCTCGCACCCGTCCCATCTCTGTCTCAATAGCCAACAATGTTTCTAACAAGACTGGGGCAGGCAACCATGTTTCTACCTCAACCACCTGATTAGCAAAGCTATCCTGCTCCACACCACCCCAAGGCTCCGTCGTCAAGACACTGGACTCTTTGAGAATATGGATACCTCGACTTCGCATTTTCTCAATGGCTTGTTTCAAGTTTGCTTGCTTATCCCCCATGTTGCTTCCTAGGGCGATAAAGGCTCGCTGCTTGCGACGGTGGATGGTTACCGAGCAAGTATCTAGTGACAAATGCACCGGTGCCCAAGGTTTTTTCAGCTCCAACTTCATTTCTTGGACAAGAGGATAGGCCTCAAAAGTACGTTCCACCAGTTTGTAGGCTACCGTTTCAATCAAATCCTCACTCGTTTCCTGAAACCAAGTCGTCCACTGCTGACACAGTTCTCCGTAATGGACAGAAGCCGTTAAATCCAAGTCTGTAGCCGCTTTGGTCATATCATAGGATAGGATGGCCGAAACGACAAACTTCTGGCCCAATTCTTTCTCACTGGGAAAAAGACCATGATAGGCAAAAATTTCCAAATCCTTAATCTGCAGTTGATCCATAATGATTCCTTTCTCGAAAAATCCGCTTGAAGCGGATTCTTTTTATACTCAATGAAAATCAAAGTACAAACTAAGAAGCTAGCCGCAGGNNAAGCTGACGTGGTTTGAATTTGATTTTCGAAGAGTATTATAGTCCCATTAAACGATAAGCCTGATCTCGGAGGTCCTTATCTGTTTCAAATAGACCACGAGCTACTGTCGTCAAGGTTGCAGTGCCTGGTTTTCTGACACCACGCATGCTCATACACATATGTTCCGCCTCAATGACAACAAAGGCTCCTTTAGCACCTAGATAGTCCATCAAGGCATCGGCCACTTCGATATTCAACCGTTCTTGAATTTGTGGCTTTTTCGAATAAACTTCAACCGTACGGGCTAGCTTAGACAAACCTGCCACACGACCATCTGGAATGTAGGCAATATGCGCTCTACCATAAAATGGCAAGAAGTGGTGTTCACACATGGTATGGAAAAAAATATCCTTTTCTACCACCATATTATCGTCAATAATCTCAAAGGATTTTGACAAATGTTCCTCCGCTGTTTGACCAAGACCTGAAAAAATCTCTTGGTACATACGAGCCACACGAGCAGGTGTTTCCTGCAAGCCCTCGCGGTTAGCGTCCTCTCCTACAGCCTCGATAATCATTTTTACAGCTGCTTCAATCTTTTGTGTATCCATTTTCGTTCTTCCTCTCCATCAGATAGGCTCTCACTTGGCTCAAGAAATACAAGGAACCTGTGACAATCCTAACTGTTTGTTTCTCTTCTTTTTTATCTGTCAATTTCTGCTCTAGAAAATCCTGCCAACCTTGGTAGCTGAGATTTCTAGACTTAGCTGCCTCTTTCAGCACGCTTTCATCAGTCGCCCGACTATCGTCAAAATGTGTCAAAGTAAGCTCGGTATCTGGCATGGCCCCCAGCAAGTCCAACATATCCTCCAAGGCCTTGGTTTTAATACAAGTAAAGAGGATTTCCTTATGATAATCCGCAAAGCGTTCTTGCAAGGTTGCTAATAAAGCCTTGATAGCATGGGGATTGTGGGCCCCATCCAAGATCATCAAGGGATCTCTTGACACGATTTCCAAACGCCCTGGCCAACTTGTTTCTTCCAAGGCTTGAGCAAGCAAGTCATTGCTTGCTAGTTCTCGACCATCTTCTTGACAAAAAGTATCAAGTAAAGCTATGGCCATCCCAGCATTCTCTATTTGGTACAAACCAAGTAAACCTGTCTGGAAGCGACCTTGTCTGACAGCACTTGTATAGTCAAAGACTTCGCCTGTCACCACACTCTTTTGATGGCTGACCTGATAATCTGCCCCGTAGGCAAGTCTCGGCGCATCTTTCCCTTCTGCAATGCGGTCAATCACAGCCAAAGCATCTGGAGAAATGCGACCTGTCACCAAGGAAATACCTTGTTTGATAATACCAGCTTTCTGCTCTGCTATGGCTTCCAAGGTGTCACCAAGTAGAGCCACATGATCCAATCCAATAGTCGTGATTCCTGTCAAAATGGGCTGACAGACATTGGTACTATCTAAAAGTCCACCCATGCCGACTTCCATGATAGCCACGTCTACTTGCTCCGAGGCAAAGTAATCATAGGCTATGGCTGTGATAATCTCAAACTCGGTTGTCCCCTGCAAATTGGCGACCGCTTCTCCCTCCAGCAAAGACTGATAGTCTGCCATGAGGGCTTCTAGTCTAGCCTCTGGAATGGATCCCCCATTGATGCTAATCTGGTCTGTATAATGAATGAGATAGGGCGAGCTAAACACGCCAACTCTCAGCCCTAGCTTTTTCAGCATATTTGTCAAAAAAGCAATGGTCGAACCCTTGCCGTTGGTCCCTCCGATATGGATGACCTTGAGTTTGAGATGGGGATTGCCACGCAAAGCTAACAGTTCCACCATTCGTTCCAAGCCAAAATGCGGTTGATCCGTCCGGTAGTTAGCAATCCACTGATTGTTTTCAAATTCTTTCATCTTATTTGTATTGTTTTAAATCTAAATTTTCCGCTTCATCAGCCAGACGAATAGCGGAAGCAATTTCAACTGCCATCCTGTGATTAGCTACGTCATGCACGCGCACCACTTCTACACCCTGTCTCGCAGCGATACTAGTTACATGAGCCGAAGCCGTGTCCCGATTACGGAAACCAATTTCTGTCTCAGGATTGACTTCAAAACCATTTTCTTCAAGGATATTGATGACAAACCGCTTGCGCGACACTCCAAGAAAGATTGGATAGCCTTTCTGATGTAGTTTATCCAGATCCCGTAAAAGAAGCAGATTTTCTTTCTTGGTCAGACCAAAGCCAATTCCTGGATCCAGCAGGATGTTTTCTTGAGCAATACCAGCTTCCTCTGCTCTCGCTAGTGCTCGTTCAAAGAAAGCCTCCATCAATTCTTCGATTGGCATTTTTTCAAAGTCAGCTAACTCTTCCTCTGTAAAAGTTTGACCAAAGCCAAAATGAGGAAAGATGAGTGAGCTAGGATGCTGAGGTCGCGCCATAACTGGATTAAACATAATGACTACTTTCGCACCAGCCTTAGCGACCACATGAGCCATTTTTTCATCACCCATGAGACCTGTGATATCGTTGACTAGATTGGCACCAGCAGCCAAAGCAGCCTCTGCCACCTGACTTTTCCAAGTATCGATAGAGATGAGGACATCACTTTCCTTGCAAATAGCTTTGATCACTGGAACAACACGCTGGATTTCCTCTTCTATCTCAACATAGCTACTTCCCGGCCGAGTTGATTCTCCACCGATATCTAGCATGCTGACTCCTTCTGCTATCAATTTACGAGCCTGCTGGAGTGCTTGCTCAAGAGCAAAAAATTGACCACCGTCCGAAAAGGAGTCTGGGGTTACATTGATAATTCCGCAAATAGCTGTCTTTGCATGATTGGCTTTACTTGACATATCGGTCACTCCCTCAAGGCTTTTCACCATATTATTTCTCTATTTTACCATAAAAAGAAAAAGATGGACACGATTGCATTCATCTTTTTCCCAGTAGAAACAAGTAAGCAATTGTCAAAAATCTTAAACAGAAATCCCTAATGTCCGACTCATGATCACCACAAGAGCCAACAAACAGAAAGCAACCCCATTCACAATCATGTGAAGTAAGATAGACATTTCCAAACGTTGGGTCTTGTAAGCCGTCCAAGATAGAACGATCGACATACCTCCATAAATCAATAAGGAAGGTAAATTACTTGGTTGATGCAATAAAGCAAACACAATCGTACCGACTACAAATCCCAAGTTCTCTTTTCCTCGGAAAATCTTTTTAGGAACAATCCCACGGCACAAGATTTCCTCACAAATTGGAGCAAGCAAGGCCAACAAGAAGAAACTGGAAATCAGAGAACTATTCTGAACCATATCGTTAATCTGAGACTGGTTACCTGTTGTCGTCTCATTTGACAGTTGCAACAAGATAGAACCAAGTATATTTGAACAGATAATGACTAAATAACTTAATCCCAAACGTGCCAAATCCTTAGCTCTAAAAAAAGAAAAATTAAAACTTGCTAATTGCGTTTTACGAGCTCCAATAATAAATAGCACCAGAACCACAATCGAAATACCAGCAACTATCAGTCCTGACTGTAATAGCGGTACTTCTCTTAAGGTTAAAATAGCAGTAAGCCCTATAGGAATCTGATATAAAATTGTCGCCAGCAAAAAGATTAACAGCCAGCCTGCACGATTCAATAATTCTTTCCAGATACTTTTCTCTTTCATCACCCATCTCCTTTGTATTAAAAAAGGGGGAAAATCCCCCTGGGTTATCCTATTATAAGGCCATACTGATGTAGTTAAGGATAAACAAGGCATCCAAAATCCAAATCATGACATGAACATCTTTAGCTTGACCTTTGACAAGCTTAGTCAAAGTGTAAGTCAAGAAACCAACTGCAATCCCTTGAGTGATAGAGTAGCTGAATCCCATAAAGATAGATGTGAAGAAAGCAGGAACCGCTTCAGCCATATCGTCCCAATGGATATTTTTCAAGCTAGCCAACATCATAATCCCAACGATAATCAAGATTGGAGCTGTAGCGGCTGTTGGTACAATCGCTAGAAGTGGACTAAAGAAGCTTGAGATCGCAAAACAGATAGCTACAACCAAGGCTGTCAAACCAGTACGTCCACCTGCACCAATACCAGCAGCAGACTCAACATAAGTCGTTACGTTCGAAGTACCTGCGATGGCACCAATTGAAGTACCAATCAAGTCAGAGTAAAGAGCCTTGTCTAACTTAGCTGATTGATGATTTTCACCATTTGTCGCTACGATACCAACTTTTTCACCTGTACCGATCAAGGTACCAATTGTATCAAAAATATCTGTCAATGAGAAGGCAAGAATGGCCATCAGAGTTTCAGGCAAGCGAGCTGTATCTGAAATCAAAGCTCCCAAACCTTCTGAACCAAGAGCCGCACCAAAGATTGTCTTCAAATCTTCAAAAGCTGCACCAACATGGTTATTAGCAAAATCAATACTAGACAAATCTACCAAATCAACTGCGATAGCAAGAACAGTTGTTGTCAAGATAGAGAGGATAATTCCCCCTTTAATCCCTTTGATGACAAAGAAGATAGTAATGGCAAGTCCTGCAAGAGCCACCAAAACAGCTGGATTATTAAAGCTAACCAATCCTGGAACTGCTGAAGAGTTGGCTGCAATCGTTGCTTGAGCTTTGTCAGCCCCTTCTCCCACAACAGTATAGTTGCCTGGATCAATCGTAAATTTCAAAAGTCCAGCATTCTTAATTCCCACGTAGGCAAGAAAGACACCGATACCAGCTGAAATAGCTGAGCGAAGGGCATTTGGAATCGATTCAATGATCATTTTACGAACATTTGTCAAAGTGATAATCAATGAGATAATTCCACAGATGAAGACCATAGCTAGGGCTTCTTGCCATGAATAACCAAGTCCAAATACGACTGTGAAGGTAAAGAAGGCATTAAGCCCCATACCTGGCGCTTGAGCATATGGTAAGTTGGCGTAGAAGGCCATCATCAGGGTACCAGCAACTGCACCGATAATCGTTGCGAGGAATACACCCTGAGCAGGCATTCCTGTTTGCGAAAGAATTTGTGGGTTTACAAAGAGAATATAACTCATTGCAAAGAAAGTTGTTAAACCAGCGAGAACCTCTGTACGAACGTCTGTACCGTTCTCTTTTAGTTTAAATAATTTGTCCATTATCAATCTCCTTTTAATTTTTACGAACAATAATAGAATTATATCATTTATCATTCACTTTTTCAATATCTTTGTTTGATTTATTTAAGAAATTGATTCAATTTCATTTTTTGTTTGGAATCTGCTTTTCTGCCTGCTTTCTGTTATAATAGAAGACATCTTATCTGAAAAGACACTAGAAAGGTCCATATGACGAAAAAAATTATTGCAGTTGACCTGGATGGAACCCTGCTCAACTCAGACAGTCAAATTTCTGACTTTACCAAAAAAACCATTAAAAAAGTTACTGAAAAAGGACATCAGGTTATTATTACAACAGGTCGCCCTTACCGCATGTCAAAAGATTTCTACCGTGAACTAGGCTTAAACACTCCTATGATTAACTTCAACGGCTCCCTTACTCATTTACCAGACCAAGTTTGGGATTTTGAAAAGTGTTTGACGGTAGACAAAAAATATCTTTTAGATATGGTTCGACGTTCAGAGGATATTCAAGCCGATTTTATCGCTGGAGAATACCGTAAAAAATTCTACATTACAAATCCTAATGAAGAAATTGCCAATCCCAAACTATTTGGTGTAGAAGCTTTCCAGCCTGAAAATCAATTCCAGCCTGAATTGGTGACCAAGGATCCTAACTGTATTCTGTTACAGACCAGAGCCAGTGACAAATATGCCTTGGCAAAAGAAATGAACGCCTTCTACCAGCATCAACTGTCTATCAATACCTGGGGAGGGCCGCTCAATATCCTTGAGTGTACCCCAAAAGGTGTCAACAAGGCCTTCGCCTTAGACTACTTGCTCAAGGTAATGAACCGTGACAAAAAAGATTTGATTGCTTTTGGAGATGAGCACAATGATACCGAAATGCTAGCTTTTGCTGGGAAGGGCTATGCCATGAAAAATGCCAATCCAGAGCTACTCCCTTATGCAGATGAGCAAATTGCCCTGACCAATGACCAAGATGGAGTTGCCAAAACCCTGCAAGACTTATTCTTATAGTCCATACTGATACTCAATGAAAATCAAAGAACAAACTAGGAAGCTAGCCATAGGTTGCTCAAAGCACTGCTTTGAGGTTGTAGATGAAACTGACGAAGTCAATAACCATATATACGGCAAGGCGAAACTGACGTGGTTTGAAGAGATTTTCGAAGAGTATGACCAGCTTGCAAGCTGGTCTTTGTGTTCTTTTCACAGTCTCATCAACCAGTTAATCGATTGTTCTACTTTTTGCCTCCAAAACCTTGGAAAAGGCTTTCTTTTGTGATATACTTCACATATAAATACAAGAGAGCTCGTCACACTCGACTCTGTTGACACAAAATCAATCCAGTCCCGTTGTCCCTGTTCTCGGTCAATATAAAGGAGGATAGCTATGAAAGCTGTTGTTGTAAATCCAGAAAGCACTGGTGTTGCTGTTGAAGAAAAAGTACTCCGCCCACTTGAAACTGGGGAAGCACTTGTAGAAATTGAATACTGTGGTGTTTGCCACACTGACCTCCACGTTGCCCATGGCGACTTCGGTCAGGTACCAGGACGTGTCCTAGGTCACGAAGGTGTTGGTATCGTTAAAGAAATTGCCCCAGATGTGAAAAGCCTTAAAGTCGGTGACCGCGTCAGCGTTGCTTGGTTCTTTGAAGGATGTGGTACTTGCGAATACTGTACAACTGGTCGCGAAACCCTTTGCCGTACAGTAAAAAATGCTGGCTACTCAGTAGACGGTGGTATGGCTGAACAGTGTATCGTAACTGCTGACTATGCTGTCAAAGTTCCTGACGGACTTGATCCAGCCCAAGCTTCTTCTATCACATGTGCTGGCGTAACAACCTATAAAGCGATTAAAGAAGCAAAAGTTGAACCAGGTCAATGGGTTGTTCTTTACGGTGCTGGTGGACTTGGAAACCTCGCAGTTCAATATGCTAAAAAAGTATTTAATGCTCATGTCATCGCAGTTGATATCAACAATGACAAACTTGCCCTTGCAAAAGAAGTAGGTGCTGACATTGTTATTAACGGCCTAGAAGTTGATGATGTACCAGGACTCATCAGGGAAAAAACTGATGGAGGAGCTCATTCAGCTGTCGTAACTGCTGTATCTAAAGTTGCCTTCAACCAGGCTGTTGACTCCGTTCGTGCTGGTGGTCGCGTTGTCGCTGTCGGTCTTCCTTCTGAAATGATGGAACTCAGCATCGTTAAAACAGTCCTCGATGGAATCCAAGTCATCGGTTCTCTTGTCGGAACTCGTAAAGACTTGGAAGAAGCCTTCCAATTCGGTGCAGAAGGTTTAGTAGTTCCAGTTGTTCAAAAACGTCCAATAGAAGATGCCGTAGCCATTTTCGACGAAATGGAAAAAGGTCAAATCCAAGGACGTATGGTACTCGACTTCACCCACTAATCTAATAGAAACCTATTTTAAAAGTTGGAATGCGCTTCCAACTTTTTTATATTAAATTTTTAAATAAGAATTCAAGATTACTTCCCAAAAACTCAATATATCAACATCTGCAAATAAAAGCTTTTTAATTTTTTATTATAAATAGTTGATTTTTAGATGAAAACGGTTTATACTTAAAAAGTCTTAAAGTTTTCTTAAACGAAAACCAAAACAAAAAAGGAGGAATGACAATAATGAGTATCGGAATCATTATTGCGAGCCACGGCGAATTTGCTGCGGGTATTCATCAGTCAGGATCTATGATCTTTGGTGAACAAGAAAAGGTTCAAGTTGTAACCTTTATGCCAAATGAAGGCCCTGATGATCTATACGCTAAGTTTAATAACGCTGTTGCTGCATTTGACGCAGAAGATGAGGTTCTAGTTTTGGCTGACCTTTGGAGTGGATCTCCATTTAACCAAGCTAGTCGCGTGATGGGAGAAAATCCTGAGCGTAAGTTTGCCATCATCACAGGACTTAACTTACCGATGTTAATTCAAGCCTACACAGAGCGCCTCATGGACGCTGCTGCAGGTGTAGAAAAAGTCGCTGCGAATATCATTAAAGAAGCCAAAGATGGCATCAAGGCTCTTCCAGAAGAGCTCAACCCAGTTGAGGAAGTAGCTAGCGCTGCAGCTGCTCCAGTTGCCCAAGCTGCTATTCCAGAAGGAACTGTCATCGGAGACGGTAAACTCAAAATCAACCTTGCCCGTCTTGACACACGTCTACTTCACGGTCAGGTTGCAACTGCTTGGACTCCAGATTCAAAAGCAAATCGTATCATCGTTGCTTCAGATACCGTGGCTAAAGACGACCTTCGTAAAGAGCTCATTAAACAAGCAGCTCCAGGTAATGTCAAGGCTAACGTGGTTCCAATTCAAAAACTGATTGAGGTTTCAAAAGATCCACGTTTCGGAGAAACACATGCCCTTATCTTGTTTGAAACACCTCAAGATGCCCTTCGTGCTATCGAAGGTGGCGTGCCAATCAAGACTCTTAACGTTGGTTCTATGGCTCACTCAACAGGTAAAACAATGGTCAACAACGTTTTGTCTATGGACAAAGAAGATGTTGCTACATTTGAAAAAATGCGTGACCTCGGTGTTGAATTTGACGTACGTAAAGTACCAAACGACACCAAAAAAGATTTGTTTGACTTGATCAATAAAGCAAACGTACAATAATCGATTTTATGAAAGGATTTTAAAGATGTCTATTATTTCTATGGTTTTAGTAGTCGTTGTAGCCTTCCTATCAGGTCTTGAAGGTATCCTCGACCAGTTCCAATTCCATCAACCACTTGTAGCTTGTACTCTTATTGGGCTTGTAACAGGTCACTTAGAAGCAGGTATTATACTTGGTGGTTCTCTTCAAATGATCGCCCTTGGTTGGGCTAACATCGGAGCTGCCGTAGCTCCTGACGCTGCTCTTGCTTCTGTTGCTGCTGCCATTATCATGGTTCTTGGTGGCGACTTTACTAAGACAGGTATCGGTGTTGCCCAAGCGGTTGCTATCCCTCTTGCAGTTGCTGGTCTATTCTTGACTATGATTGTCCGTACACTCTCTGTCGGATTGGTTCACACTGCTGATGCTTCTGCTAAAAAAGGTGACTTCAAAGCAGTTGAACGTGCTCACTTTGTCGCACTTCTTCTTCAAGGTCTTCGTATTGCAGTCCCTGCAGCACTCCTTCTAATGGTACCAACTGAAACAGTACAAAGCATTCTAAATGCTATGCCTGATTGGCTCAAAGATGGTATGGCTATCGGTGGTGGTATGGTTGTTGCCGTTGGTTACGCTATGGTTATCAACATGATGGCAACTCGTGAAGTATGGCCATTCTTCGCTATCGGTTTCGTGCTTGCTGCCGTGTCAGACATTACTCTAATCGGATTTGGTGCTATCGGTGTTGCTATCGCTCTTATCTACCTTCACCTTTCTAAAACTGGTGGAAATGGTGGCGGAGGAGCCGCAACTTCTAACGACCCAATCGGCGATATCCTAGAAGACTACTAAGATAAGAAAGGACTGAAAACATCATGACTGAAAAACTTCAATTAACTAAATCAGATCGTAAAAAAGTTTGGTGGCGTTCAACTTTCTTACAAGGTTCTTGGAACTATGAACGTATGCAAAACTTGGGTTGGGCTTACTCATTAATTCCAGCTCTTAAAAAACTCTACACTAAAAAAGAAGATCAAATCGCTGCTCTTGAACGCCATCTTGAGTTCTTCAACACTCACCCATACGTAGCCGCTCCAATCATGGGGGTTACTCTTGCACTTGAAGAAGAACGTGCTAACGGTGTTGAAATTGATGACGCTGCTATCCAAGGGGTTAAAATCGGTATGATGGGACCTCTTGCTGGTATCGGTGACCCAGTATTCTGGTTTACAGTACGCCCAATCCTTGGATCTCTCGGTGCTTCACTTGCCCTTACTGGCAATATCTTGGGTCCACTCCTCTTCTTTGTTGCATGGAACTTGATTCGTATGTCATTCTTGTGGTATGTTCAAGAGATTGGATACAAGGCTGGATCAGAAATCACTAAAGATATGTCTGGCGGTATCCTTCAAGACATCACTAAAGGTGCTTCTATCCTTGGTATGTTCATTCTTGCTGTCCTTGTTCAACGTTGGGTAAATATTAAATTTGCTTTCGATGTTGCCAAAGTTCAACTAGATGAAAAAGCTTATATCCATTGGGATAAATTGCCAGAAGGATCTAAAGGTATCCAAGAAGCATTCGCACAAGTAGGACAAGGATTGTCTCAAACACCTGAAAAAGTTACTACTTTCCAACAAAACTTGGATATGTTGATTCCTGGACTATCAGGACTACTCCTTACTTTCCTTTGCATGTACTTGCTTAAGAAAAAAGTATCTCCAATCACTATTATCCTTGCACTCTTCGCAGTGGGTATTGTGGCACATGTTCTTCATATCATGTAATCAAGCAACTTAAAAGGAATCAGGTTCTAAAATCTGATTCCTTTTTTCTATACTTTTATTCTGCCAAGGCTCCCATTGGATCCCATGGTGCGAGTACAATTGGTTCTGCTTCATAGGCAGCTTGTTCTTCTGCTGTCAGCAATTCTTTACGGACAACGATTTGGTAAGTATATTCGTCCATCCAAGCGTCTGAGGCAACAAAGTAACCATCTGTACCGACCTTGTCTCCCCATGAATTTTCAACCTTCCACTTGGTTGATTTGCCATTTTCGTCCAAATCAACACCTGTCAAGACCATAGCGTGGGTCATCAAGCTTTCGCTGTAATCCAAACGTCCAGCCTTGTCTTGAGTGAGCCTAATGTCCATGCTTGATTCAAAGTCATAAACATCTGTCGCAAGAATTCCAGCTTTGCGGTTGCTGAGCTGACCGACATCAGAACCAAACCAAACAGTCTCACCTGCTTGCATTTGGGCAATCGCCAATTCTTTCAAGCGCTCCATTGGAACGTTGATATAGCGAACTGCACGGCTACCAACTACATTTCCCAACATCTCAACTGTGTAAGATTTACCGTAAGGCTTGTCAGCAGTTGGAGCATTGATAACAGAAACATAATCTTCTAGAGGAAGATTGACATATTTCTTGTAAAACTCTTGTGGCGTAATGCCCTTTTCGCTTTGGTAGTTGTTATCTTTATCGCGATAAGCAAAGTCAAATTTACGTGGCGGAAGACCCAATGACATAGCAAGGAAGTTAAAAATTTCTTGCAAGAGGTCTTCTTTCTTAGCTTGAACAGTCGCTGGGTCAACACCAGAAGCAAGCAAGTCACGCAAGATTTGAGCATCTTGACGCAGTAATTTATTAAGGATCGCATTTAGCTCACGGCTACTACTAGATGAAACAGACTCAAGATAAACTGACTTAGGCACGACACCGTATTTCTCAAAGAGAGAAACGACCATATCCCACTGACCACCGTCTTGTTGAGGTGTTTGAAGTAGGAATTTAACCTTACGGCTAGTTAGGTCTTGGTCTGCAGTCGCAATCACTTGCTCTAAGAACCAGTTTGATTTTTCATACTTATCCCAGAAAAATGTGTGGGCCTGTGATAACTCAAAATTTTCTAGTTTGTATTGTGAGATGAGCTTGTGGCGGAAGGTGTTAAGAGCCGCAAACATCCAGCAACGACCAGACGCTTTCTGGTTGGTTACCTTGTCCTTAATCAAATCCAATGAGAAAACAGGTGTGTTGTCTACATGGCTTTGGCGACGTTCTAGGGCTGCAAAAATTCCGTTGTGGCTGGCAGCATTTTCAATCGCTTGGTATTTTACATTTGCTTCATAATTGGCAAATAGTTTATCAGTAAATGATTCTTGAATCGCGTTCATAGATTCCTCCTTTTATTCTACAGTCTATTATAACTCTTTTCACAAAGTAAGCAACTGAAAAACATAAAAGGCAAGGATATTCTTCCTCACCTTTTTCGAAAATAAACCAAACTAAGCAATACTTGCAAGGAGAAGCTCTAATTCTTCCTTGGTCAAGCGACGCCATTCTCCTCGCTGCAAGTTCTCATCTAAAACTAAAGTTCCCATAGTCAAACGTTGCAAGTCTACTACTTCCTTGCCACAGTAGCCCACCATACGCTTGACCTGATGAAACTTCCCTTCTGCAATGGTCACACGAATTTGGCTTTGATTCTTTTCTGCATCTGTGGAAAGAATCTCCAGTTTAGCGGGCTGACAAGTAAAGTCTTTGAGCGGAATACCCTCAGCAAATGTCTCCACATCTTCTTGGGTCATGATTCCCTTGACTTGTGCCAGATAAGTCTTGTCCACATGACGCTTAGGTGAAAGAAGAGCATGGGCAAGCTTGCCGTCATTGGTCAAGAGCAAAAGACCATGCGTGTCAATATCCAAGCGTCCTACTGGGAAAACTTCCTTGCTCAGAGCAATATCATCCAGCAAGTCCAGAACGGTTCTGTGCTTGGGATCCTCAGTTGCTGAGATAACTCCTTGGGGCTTGTTCATCATGTAGTAGACAAACTCTTCATACTCCAACACTTGCCCATCAAAGCGAATCTCATCTCTTTCTTCATCAATCTGCAATTTAGCCGACTTTTCTTTTTTACCATTTACCATCACGCGCCCAGCCTTGAGCAAGTTTTTGACCTCAGTCCGACTTCCCACAGCGCAGGCAACTAAAAATTTATCCAATCTCATAGAACTATTATATCATATCAAAAGGAGACTGGTACAATGACCAACCTCCTTTTCGTTTCATACTCTTCAAAAATCTCTTCAAACCGCGTCAACGTCGCCTTGCCGTATGTATGGTTGCTGACTTCGTCAGTTCTATCTGCAACCTCAAAACAGTGCTTTGAGCTGACTTCGTCAGTTTCATCTACAACCTCAAAGCAGTGCTTTGAGCAACCTGCGGCTAGTTTCCTAGTTTGCTCTTTGATTTTCATTGAGTATCAGATTTAGGAAATTAACTTCCTCGTCTCCAGAAAATCGCTAAGACAATCATGGAACCTAGTACTGCCGGAATAATGGCGGTTCCTGCTATTATCGGTCCCCAAGTCCCAAAAAGCAAGTGGCCTATAAAGGCACCAATCCAGCCTAGAAACATTTTTCCAAAACATCCCATTCGCTCTCCACGATTGGTCAGAGTACCTGCTAAAAATCCCACTAGGAGACCAACAAACATACTTCCTAACATATTATCTCCTTAATTTGCCCAATCTCCGTTACGGAAGATCGCCACACGTGTTCCATCCTCACGGATACCATCGATATTCATTTGACTAGACCCAATCATAAAATCAACGTGCACATCTGAACGGTTAAGCCCCGCAGCTTCAAGCTCTTCTTCACTCATCTCTGCACCACCAACGACACTAGTCGCATAGGCTGCACCAATAGCCAAGTGGTTTGAAGCATTCTCATCGAAAAGGGTGTTAAAGAAGGTAATGCCTGACTGAGAAATTGGGCTTGGATCTGGTACCAAGGCACATTCACCTAAGGCACGCGCACCCGCATTTTCAAAGACAAGGTCTTTCATGACTTGATCGCCCTTCTCAGCAGTGATGTCAACGATTTGTCCATCCTTAAAGGTTACCTTAATACCTTCGATGATATTTCCATTATAGCTAAGCGGTTTTGTAGAAGTGACATAACCATCTGCACGACGGAAGTCAGGCGCTGTGAAGACTTCCTCTGTCGGCATATTTGGCAAGAATCCTTCGCCCTGTGCATTGATAGCCCCAGCTGATTCCCAAACGTGGTTCTTTGGCAAACCAAGGGTCAAATCGGTCCCTGGTGCTGTGTAATGAAGGGCTGAAAATTGCTCTTTATTAAGCATATCGGCCTTGCTCTTGAGGATAGCTGCATGCTCTTCCCAAGCCTTAACAGGATCTGCTTCGTAGACACGGCAAGTTTTGAAAATTTGGTCCCAAAGGAGATCGACTGCTTCTTCGTCGCTCGCAGCATTTGGAAAGACTTTCTTAGCCCACTCAAGTCCAGCAGCGGCTGCTACAGTCCAACTAACCTTGTTGGATTGCGTTGCGATGCGCATTGGCTTCATAGCAAGTCCCATAGCTTTAGCAGAAGCTGATAGCTTGTCAGCATCCACTCCGTTCAAGGCACCTGGATCAGATGAACGAACTCCAAGACGGCTAGCCTTGTTCTCCAAAAGATAGTTCATCTCAGCAATCTTGTATTCTGGCACATTGTCCAGACGCTCCATCGGAGCATGGAGAAATTTCTCACGGTTAATGACATCATCTGTCCACTGAACGATCACCTCATGTGCACGCAAAGCATAAGCTTCTTTGACAATTAAGTGAGCCAACTCACGTTGCTCCACATCGATAGAGAGAGCCAAAGTGTGACCAGGTTGCACATTGATTCCGTTCGCAACCAATAGTTTCGCATATTTTTCTAGATTTTCTTTAAAATTTGGTAAAACCATGTTGTTTCTCTTTTCTATTTTCTATTTTTATTTTTCTTTCAAAGCAGAGAATAATCCTGCTAAAGCAATAGCACCTGACAAGAGTGCTGTTGATAGAAGAATTATCTGATCATCAAGTTCTAATTGATATTCAAATACCTTCTCAGCTGGCCTATCTTCCGCAAAAATTCTTAGTTTCATTTTTTTCCCTCCAAGACCTTAAAACAACTCATCAAACAAACTCAACTGGTTATCCTCTGGCATATTGCCCAGAATCCCCATCTCATCCATCTTTTCAACCAAGGTTGATGAGAGCCCACCACGCTTGCGCAATTCTGTTTTAGAGAGGAATTCTCCCTCTTCACGCGATCGCACCAACTGCTTAGCAACGTTCTCTCCCAGACCATCCATTGCTACAAATGGCGGAATGAGGGTATCCCCATCGATAAGGAACTCTGTCGCCTGACTACGATAGAGATCGAGTTTGCCAAACTTGAAACCACGTTCCCACATTTCATTGACAATCTCAAGAGTTGTATAGAGGTCAATCTCCACATTAGAGGCCTCATTGTTCTTCCGTTTTTCAGAGATTTCTTCCATTCTGCGTTTGATGGCATCCAAGCCCGCACCCATGGTCTTGATATCAAAAGCCTTAGCACGAATGGAGAAGTAAGCACAGTAGTAATAAATGGGATGGTGAACCTTGAAGTAAGCTACACGCAAGGCCATCATAACGTAGGCTGCCGCATGGGCTTTAGGGAACATGTACTTAATTTTCCCACAGGACTCGATATACCACTCTGGCACCTTATTGGCCTTCATGGCTTCAATGTAGCCATTTCGCTCCTCTTCGGAAATCTTGAGCCACAAGCCCTTACGTACCCGTTCCATAATGGTAAAGGCCATCTTAGGTTCGAGACCGGCATGCATGAGGTAAACCATGATGTCGTCCCGACAACCGATAACGGTTGATAGGTCCGCAATTCCTTGCTTAATCAGATCCTGAGCATTTCCCAACCACACATCGGTACCATGGGACAGACCTGAGAGCTGAAGCAGCTCTGCAAAAGTCGTCGGATGCGTCTCATCTACCATCCCACGTACAAAGTTGGTTCCAAACTCTGGAATTCCCAGCATACCCGTCGGTGTTCCGATTTGTTCAGGAGTTACCCCTAGCACATCTGTCCCTGAAAAGAGGGCCATCACGCCTTCATCATCCATAGGGATTTCATTAGGATCGATCCCAGACAAGTCCTGGAGTTTTCGAATCATGGTCGGATCATCATGTCCCAGTACATCAAGTTTAAGGACGTTCTCATCAATATCGTGGAAGTTAAAGTGAGTCGTCTGCCATTCAGCCGTCACGTCATCCGCTGGATACTGAACAGGCGTGAAATCATAGACATCCATGTAGTTCGGAATAACAACGATTCCCCCCGGGTGTTGTCCTGTTGTCCGCTTGACACCAGCAGCACCTTGAGCGAGGCGTTCTACCTCTGCATCACGATAAAACTTGCCATAGTCCCGCTCGTAACCCTTGACAAAACCATAGGCAGTCTTGGCAGCCACCGTACCAACCGTTCCTGCACGGAAGGCATATTCCTCACCAAAAATATCGCGTACATCCAAGTGGGCGCTAGGTTGATCTTCTCCCGAGAAGTTCAAGTCAATATCGGGAACCTTGTCCCCATCAAAACCAAGGAAGGTCTCGAAAGGAATATCTTGCCCATTTTTGCTGAGTTTGTTACCACAGTTTGGACAGTCCTTATTGGGCATATCAAATCCTGAACCGTACGAACCATCGGTGATAAACTCACTGTACTGACACTGACCACAGACATAGTGAGGAGAGAGAGGATTGACCTCTGTAATCCCAATCATAGTCGCAACAAAACTAGATCCGACAGACCCACGAGAACCAACCAAGTAACCCCGTTCATTAGAACGTTGTACCAGCATCTGGGAAGCCAGATAAATCACAGCAAATCCATTCCCCAGAATGGAAGTCAGTTCTTTTTCAATCCGCAAATCGACAATATCTGGCAGCGGATTTCCATAAATCTCAAAAGCTTTCTTATAGGTCAATTCAGCGACCGTTTCTTCCGCCTTGTCGATGAAAGGCGTGTACAAATCCCCCTTAACAACTTCAACAGGTTCAAAGATTTCTGCCAAGGCATTGGGATTTTCAATAACCAGTTTACGAGCTAATTCCTCTCCCAAGAAGGCAAATTCATCCAACATTTCATTTGTCGTTCTAAAATGAGCCTTTGGAAGTGGTGCTGGTTGGGCATGTTCTCCATGCCCGATAGTTCGGTTAATCATAGCCCCCTGTCCCAAGCTACGGACGATAATTTCACGGTAAATCTCTTCTTCTGGTTCGATATAATGGACATTTCCCGTAGCTAGAACGGGCTTACCAAGACGGTCTCCAACTTCTATCAAACTCTTGATAATGGTCTGGAGTTCCTCCATATCCTTGACCTGCTCCTTAGCAATCAATGGAGCATAGATAGCTGGTGGCATGATCTCAATAAAGTCGTAATACTTGGCCACCTCAACCGCCGCATCCACACCTTGGGAAACGACTGCATCAAAAACTTCACCTTCTGAACAAGCCGACCCCAGAATCAATCCTTCCCGATGGGCATCTAAAACTGTTCTCGGAATTCGTGGCACCCCTTCAAAATACTTGGTATTAGACAGAGAAACCAGCTTAAAGATATTTTTTAGACCTACCTGATTTTTGACATAAATGGTCGCATGTTTGATCCGAGCTTTTTTATAAGAATCTGGACTAATCAAATCAATGTTTAATCTAGCCAAATCAGTCACACCATGTTTTTCTGACACCTCTTTGATAAAGATGAAAAGCAGGCGACCTGTAGCTTCCGCATCGTAATTGGCCATGTGGTGATGTTCTAAGGCCACACCAAAACGCTTGGTCAAAGGTCCCAAACCATGACGTTTATACTCAGGATAGAGATTTCTAGCAAACTCAAGTGTATCAATAACCGGCTGACTAATCCTTGGAAGACCATGACGCTCATAGTTGGCATTCATAAATCCAACGTCAAAGGTCGCATTGTGGGCAACTAGGACCGTATCCTTGCAGAATTCTTGGAATTCTTGCAAAACTTGTTCTAGTGGTTTGGCATTTTTGACATGGTCATCTGTAATTCCAGTCAACTCAGTAGTAAAAGCTGACAAAGGATGCCCAGGATTGATAAATTCATCAAATTCAGCAATGACATTCCCCTTGTACATCTTAGAAGCCGCAACCTGAATCAAGTCATTGTAGATGGCTGATAGACCCGTCGTTTCCACGTCAAAGACCACATAGGTTGCTTCTGATAAATCCATCTCCACTTCGTTGTAGACGATAGGGACACGGTCCTCCACGATATTGGCTTCCATACCATAGATCAGCTGGATTCCCGCTTTCTTAGCCGCCTTATAGCCATGTGGGAAGGACTGGACATTTCCATGATCCGTGATGGCAACCGCCTTGTGTCCCCACTTAGCAGCTGTCGCAACGATTTCTTCTACCTCTGGCAAAGCATCCATAGTCGACATGTTAGTATGAGCATGAAACTCAACCCGACGCTCACCTTCTGGCATCAAATCCTTCCGCTCATAGTGAACAACTTCCTGCACATCCTGCACGTTCATCGTCAAATCGCGTGTGAAATTATTCATCTCCACATTCCCACGAACTCTAAGCCAAGAATTTTTCTTAATGAGATCAAACTTCTGGGCCTCTTCCTCATTTTTAACCCACTTTTGCATAGAAAAACTGGAAGTGTAGTCTGTCATTTTAAAGTTGATCAAAACACGCCCTGTTCTGGTCACTTTTTGCTCCACATCAAACACAACCCCTTCAAAGACCAGACGATTTTCCTCAGTCGTCACTTCAATCATAGGAGTAATCTCCGCCTTGTCTAACTTCGGTTTAGCTGCAGCTTTTTTCGCTTGAAAATCAAAGGCTGGTTTCTCTTCCGCTGGAGGAGGTGCCATCTGTTCTAGTTGTTCCATAGCACGGAGCGCTTCCTCATTAGCAGTTTGAACAATTTGCTCATTTTCAGCATGAAAGGCCTCTTCCTGCTCTTGGGTCAGCACATCATTCTTCTCCACCTGACAATTAAAAGTTGGAAAACCAAATTTTTCAAGTTGTTTGGCTAAATTAGGAAGATGATTCTTCTTAAAATGTTCCTTATCAATCGCCTCAGAGCCTTCAATAAAGAGTTGATTACCCTCAGCACGAACTCTCAGATTTTGATAAAGGGACTTAAAACCTTGACTAGCACATGGCCCCTCAGAAAAAGCCTCTCTATAATAGGATTGCAAGAGTTGATTTGAAAATTCTTGAGACCGAGTCTTGATTTCGAAAACAGCTTTATTGCCTGTCTTAGAAAATTCTTCGCTCAAACCTTTCTTTATTTCTAAAAAGATTTCAATCGGTAAAATATTAGAAAATACGAAATGAAACTCCCATACCTTACTAATTTTATGAACCACAACTCGCTCAATATCGGCCTGTGCTAAAGCAGGATCCTGTCTCATTTCAGCAGGAACCCCCAGTTGATTCATCAAAATTTCAAAACTGTTTGACATTCATTTTCCTCACATTATTCTCCTACTATTTTACCATACTTAGAGGTGTTTTCTAAAGACAAAAGGAAGCCACTAAGTGACTTCCTTCTAGAGTGAGGACTGATTAGTCTTCACCTTTGTTTTTCTTAATGATTTCTTCTTGTACTGACTTAGGTACATCTTCGTAGTGGTCAAATACCATCATGAATGTACCACGTCCTTGAGATGCAGAACGAAGAACTGTTGCGTAACCGAACATTTCAGCAAGAGGAACGTAAGCACGAACGATTTGGCTGTTACCATGTGCTTCCATACCATCTACACGTCCACGACGAGCAGTTACGTGACCCATAACATCACCAAGGTTTTCTTCTGGAACAGTGATTGTTACAAGCATCATTGGTTCAAGGATAGCTGGTTGTGCTGATTTAGCAGCTTCTTTAAGGGCAAGTGAAGCCGCGATCTTGAAGGCAGTTTCAGATGAGTCGACATCGTGGTATGAACCATCGTAAAGCTTAGCTTTAACGTCAACCATTGGGTAACCTGCAAGTACACCGTTAGCCATAGATTCTACCAAACCTTTTTCAACCGCTGGGATAAATTCGCGAGGAACCACACCACCGACGATTGCGTTTTCGAATTCGAATCCTTTACCTTCTTCGTTTGGAGTAAATTCAATCCATACATCACCAAATTGACCTTTACCACCAGACTGACGTTTGAAGAATCCACGTGCTTGAGTAGAAGCGCGGAATGTTTCACGGTAAGATACTTGAGGAGCACCTACGTTTGCTTCAACTTTGAACTCACGACGCATACGGTCAACAAGGACATCAAGGTGAAGCTCACCCATACCAGAGATAACTGTTTCACCAGTTTCAACGTTTGTTTCAACGCGGAATGTTGGATCTTCTTCAGCCAATTTTTGAAGGGCGATACCCATCTTGTCTTGGTCAGCTTTAGATTTTGGCTCAACCATCAATTGGATAACTGGTTCTGGAACGTTGATTGACTCAAGGATGATTTTAGCTTTTTCATCTGTCAATGAGTCACCAGTTGTAGTATCTTTCAAACCAACGGCAGCAGCAATATCACCTGAGTAAACAGTGTCGATTTCTTGACGGCTGTTAGCGTGCATTTGAAGGATACGTCCGATACGTTCACGTTTACCTTTAGAAGTGTTCAATACGTAAGAACCTGATTGAAGAACACCTGAGTAAACACGGAAGAATGTCAAACGACCTACGAATGGGTCAGTCATGATCTTGAAGGCAAGAGCTGCAAATGGCTCTTCATCAGATGCTGGACGAGTTTCTTCAGCATCTGTATCTGGGTTAATACCTTTGATAGCTGGGATGTCAAGTGGGCTTGGAAGGTAGTCAATAACCGCATCAAGCATCAATTGAACACCTTTATTCTTGAAGGCAGAACCACACAATACTGGGAAGAATTCAACGTTGATAGTCGCTTTACGGATACCAGCTTTCAATTCTTCGTTAGTGATTTCTTCACCTTCAAGGTATTTCATCATCAATTCTTCGTCAGTTTCAGCAACTGCTTCAATCAATTTTTCACGGTATTCTTGAGCTTGGTCAAGGTATTCAGCTGGGATGTCTTCTTCAAGGATATCTGTACCAAGGTCGTTCGTATAGATTTCAGCTTTCATCTTAATCAAGTCGATGATACCACGGAAGTCATCTTCAGAACCGATTGGCAATTGGATTGGGTGTGCATTTGCTTGAAGACGATCGTGAAGTGTGCTTACAGAGTAAAGGAAGTCAGCACCGATTTTGTCCATTTTGTTGGCAAATACGATACGTGGAACTCCATACTCAGTTGCTTGACGCCAAACTGTTTCAGTTTGAGGCTCAACACCTGATTGTGAGTCAAGAACGGTAACCGCACCATCCAATACACGAAGAGAACGTTGTACTTCGATTGTGAAGTCCACGTGTCCTGGTGTGTCGATGATGTTTACGCGGTGGTTGTTCCATTGAGCTGTTGTCGCAGCAGATGTGATAGTGATACCACGCTCTTGCTCTTGCTCCATCCAGTCCATTTGTGACGCACCTTCGTGAGTTTCACCGATTTTGTGGATTTTACCAGTGTAGTAAAGGATACGCTCAGTTGTAGTTGTTTTACCAGCATCGACGTGAGCCATGATACCGATATTACGAGTTTTTTCAAGTGAAAATTCGCGTGCCATGAGGTTTGTTTCTCCTATTTATTTTTAATTTCTATTCTATTATAACACGATTTTAATAAAAACGGATAGGCAGGACCTACCCGTTCTCAATATTTTCATGCTATTGTTGGTTTCAGCTTACGAGCTGGTAAGTTGAGTTATAGCCAATACTAATCGATTTAGCTAATTTGAACCCGGGCTAAAAGCTCAGAAAATAGATAAGCTCTCTTAGAATCTTCGATTCTTCGTCAAGCTTCCTAATTTTCAGTCGCTTTTTTAACGCCTTTAGTATCTTAATCTTACCAACGGAAGTGTGCGAATGCACGGTTAGCTTCAGCCATACGGTGAGTGTCTTCACGTTTCTTAACAGCTGCACCAGTGTTGTTAGCAGCATCCAAGATTTCTTTTGCAAGACGGTCTTGCATTGTGTGTTCACCACGAAGACGAGCGATTGTTACCAACCAACGAAGTCCAAGTGTTGTACGACGTTCTGGACGAACTTCAACTGGGACTTGGTAGTTAGAACCACCAACACGACGTGCACGTACTTCAAGTACAGGCATGATGTTTTCCATAGCTGTTTCAAACACTTCAAGTGCATCATTGCCAGTAGCTTCTTTGATTTGCTCAAAAGCACCGTAAACGATTGAAGCAGCTGTACCACGTTTACCGTCAAGCATAACGCGGTTGATAAGACGAGTAACTAGTTGTGAATTGTAAAGCGGATCTGGCAATACGTCACGTTTTGGAGCTCTATTTTTACGACTCATTTCTCTTTATCCCCTTTCCTTATGCTTTTGGACGTTTAGTACCGTATTTAGAACGGCCTTGTTTACGATCGTTAACACCTGCAGTATCAAGTGCACCACGGACGATATGGTAACGTACCCCTGGAAGGTCTTTTACACGTCCACCACGAAGAAGCACCACGCTGTGTTCTTGCAAGTTGTGTCCGATACCTGGGATGTAGGCAGTAACTTCGATAAGGTTGCTCAAACGTACACGAGCGAATTTACGAAGGGCTGAGTTAGGTTTTTTAGGTGTCATTGTTCCAACACGAGTTGCAACACCACGTTTTTGTGGTGAAGAAACGTTTGTTTGAACTTTTTTATGACTGTTGTAACCAACGTTCAAAGCTGGTGATTTAGATTTTTCTACTTTTGATTTACGCGGTTTGCGAACCAATTGGTTAATTGTAGGCATCTACATACTCCTGTGTTTTTTTATTTTTGGTGATGATACACTTGGTGACAGCTATCATCTGTGTGTACTTTTGCAACATTTGTCAGCACGTCCCTGTACACTCTTGAGAGACCAAAAGTAAAAAGTACCGTCTATTATTGTAACAAAATTTTCCATTGGTTGTCAAGATATTTTTCTTTTTTATTGTTAATTTTAGCTCTGCGTAACTTCTCAAAGTAACTTCCACTTGCCTGACCGAAGTGGAAATTAGTCTAAAACGGATTTTTATGGTGGAATTAAGTGTGAGACTTTCCGTTCCATCGTTGAGAATATGGGAAAAGGTCCGTCAACGATTTCAAAGGAAATTAAGCGCAATCGCATCATGCATCCAACATCCGTCAAATCTGATTGCACGGATTGCCCTCTACTCGACAAAGCTCCCTTTGTCTGTAATGGATGTCCTAAAAGAAGACAGAATTGTGGCTATAAGAAGATCTTCTACCTCGCTAAGCAAGCTCAAAAACAGTACGAACAAACTCTTATTGAAGCTCGTGAAGGAACTCCTCTCAATTCCAAGACCTTCTGGGAAATGGACAAAGTCATTTCTGATGGGGTTAAAAAGGGACAACACATCTATCATATCCTCAAAACTCATAACCTTGATGTCAGCTCCTCAACTGTCTATCGACACATCCGAAAAGGATACCTATCTATCGCTCCTATTGACCTAGCCAGAGCCGTTAAATTCAAAGAAAGACGGAAAAGTAAGCTACCTTCTATCCCTAAAGAAGCTAAAAAAGGCCGTTCCTATGAGGATTTCCAAAACTATTTAGCCCTTAATCAACTAGACTCTTGGCTAGAAATGGATACAGTTCTGGGGAAGATGGGAGGGAAAGTCCTACTCACCTTCAATCTCTCTTTCTGTAACTTTATCTTCGCTAGACTTCTGGATAATAAAACTGCCCTTGAAGTTACCAAACACCTCTATGCCATCAAGAACACTCTTCACCAAGCTGACAAAGATTTCTTCCAACTCTTCCCCGTCATTCTTACCGATAATGGTGGAGAGTTTGCCAGGGTTGATGACATCGAAATGGATGTGCGAGGAGAGAGTAAACTCTTCTTTTGTGACCCTAATCGCTCTGACCAGAAAGGCAGAATCGAGAAAAATCACACGCTGATTCGCGACATTCTACCTAAAGGAACTTCCTTTGACAACTTAACTCAAGAGGATATTAATCTCGTTTGTTCGCATGTCAACAGTGTCAAACGTGCTGCTTTGAATGAAAAGTCAGCCTATGAACTCTTTGCCTTTACCTATGGAGAAGAGATTCCTAAGCTTCTCGGCATTTCTAAAATACCTGCAGAAGACGTCTGTCAGTCGTCTAAATTACTCCAACATAAGTTCTAAAAATTAATCTTTAACCCCATTCAAACGTCTCACACTAACTTCCACCATAGCGGAACTTAATCTGAAACGCTTTCAGATGAGGGGATTTTGTGCGCTCTTTTTTTCTATTTCTTTCAGCTATAAAAGCGATGAAATCAAGCATGATTAAAACCAGTGGAACTTACCCTGACACGGATTTCCACTGGTTTTTACGATTTTTATCAGACCAACTTCCACTTGGATTAGCAGTGGAAGTTAGTTTGGGAATTTACCATTTTAGCTCTGGCTACCACCTTTGACGAAACAAAAAGGAGGAAACTAAGCCTCCTCAAGTTACAAATTATTTCATTGAATCCCATCAATTTTAGCACATAATGGTTTTCGAGTTATGATAGTATCACAACCAACCAGATTCTTTCGCGATATTAGCTGCCTCTGTTCGATTACCTGCATCTAGTTTTGAAAGAATATTGGTGACATAGTTTCGGACGGTTCCGTTTGATAAATAAAGTTGATCTGCAATTTCTTGGTTAGACAAGCCCTGAGCAATTCCCTTTAAAACTGCGATTTCTTGCTCCGTTAATGGATTGGGATGCATCATCACCACTTCCATCAATTCAGGCGAATACTCCTTGCCTCCTTCGAGGACGGTGTGCAAGGTTTGCATGAGGTCTGCAATGTTTCTTTCTTTTAATACATAAGCATCTACTCCAGCCTTGACCGCACGTTCAAAATACCCTGGGCGCTTGAAGGTCGTCACTACAACCACCTTTGTTTCGAGCTTTTCTGCTCGTATCCACTCCAAGACTTCAAGACCAGTCTTAACAGGCATCTCTACATCAAGAATGGCAATATCTATGGACTCTTTTTCTAAGAGTTGGATTGCTTCTTGCCCATTCTTGGCTTGTAAGACAGACTCTACATCTGCTTGAAAGGCAAGCAACTGGCACATAGCATCTCGCAACATACTTTGATCTTCTGCGACTAATACTTTCATCTACTTTCTCTCCTTATAAGGTAGTCGAACCTGAACTTCTGTCGGTTGTTTCCAACTAATTACCTTTACTTCTCCCGAAAACGGAAGAATACGATCTCGAACTGTATGGAGGTCATCCCCCTTTATAGAAGCAAAGCCACAGCCATCATCTCTCACTGTTAGAATGAGTTCTTTCTCTGTCCGTTCTAATTTTAAATAGACTTTAGACGCTTTAGCATGTTTGATGATGTTGGTCACTAATTCAAGCAAAATCATGGAAGCCGTTGACTCCAATTTCTGAGTTAGACTAGCAGTATCTAATTGGTTATCCGTTTCCACCTCAATTCCAGCAATTTCTAACATCTTTTTCACAGTCTCTAGTTCGGATATCAAAGTTCTAGACTTAAGATTTTCCACAATGGTTCGCACTTCACGCATTGATTCTTTGCTAATTTGCTGTATTTCTCTTAATTCCTTTTCCACCTGTGGATAAGCCTGTATTTGAAATAACTGCAAGGCTAGATCAGTTTTAACACTAAGCATAGCAAAGGTATGCCCCAGACTATCATGCAAATCTTGACCGATACGACTGCGTTCATTTTCAGCAAGCAATAGATTTATCTGGGCATTTTGCTTAGCCTGTGCTTCTTTCAAATCCTCCACAATCCGAATCCGAACCAAGCCAAAAGTCATTAAATCGACAAAAGCAAGAATTACAAGTAGATAGAATAGAAACTCAACTTCGATTCTCTGAAAAATCAACAGTTGGCCCACAACAAGAACTTGAGCAAGAAGAAAAGTCCAGACATGTAAAGACTTTAAACCATCTACGCTGAAATGATAACTTAAGAGATTGGATAGGAAAAAGAAAAACCAGATATAATTAACAGCAACAAAGGCAGTATTCCCAACTACATAAGACAGCATGAGGCCCCAATATAGCCAAGATAGGCGCTGGCTCTTAGTTATTAAAACACCCAAATACGCCACTACAAATAGAATATCAATCAATAAATGCCAGGCAGAAAGCCACCCAGTCACTACAGGTAGGATGGGGAAAATCATAAAAATTAAACTGATCCAAAACATATAATGTATGCTTTTCAGTCTTTCAAGCATTAAGTATTCTCCTTATGACCTTGAAGGTAAATGGTCAAACCAAATAAAACTGCTGAAAAAACAAGTAAATAAACTGTGGCTGATAGATTGATGCCACCCTCGTTTAAGAAGGTCTTGAGCAACTCCATCAACTGATAAGTTGGTAGGCACTTCCCGATTGCTTGCATCCAGTCTGGAAATAAAGAGATGGGCATCCAGAGTCCACCTAAAACAGCCAAGCCTAGATAGAGAAGATTGCCCACGACAGACATCAGCTGACTAGAAGGCAAGAGTGTCAAGGTCAATCCAAGTGCTACAAAAGCAATACTTCCCAAAATAAGCAAAATCGCAGCCCCAACCCAGCTTGCTAGAGGCATATCCACACCTCTTACAAAGTGCCCAACCGAGAAAACAACCAGGATTGAGACCAGATAATCAACCATCATACTTGTTATCTTTGATAGATAATATTCTACCATATTTACAGGGGTATGGCGCAATGTTTTCTGCCAGTTATTGATTTTATCGGTATGTAAAACAGCTGGAAATGAAAAGATAGCGGTCGACATCATGGAAAAGGCCGTCATGGAGATGAGGTAGTCGCGCATAAAATTAGCCGGTCCACCTGGTGTGTCCTGGTACATGCCTGAAAAGAATAAATAGAAGGCTGTCGGCATCCCTACGGATAATAGATAATAGACTAATTGTCGTTTGGTCAATAGAAATTCTATCTTGTTTAGTGCGATCCATCGTTTCATCTTAGTCATCTCCCTTTTGTGTTTCTTCAAAGATTGTATCCAGCAAGCTACGATTATTGACTTCAATTTCTTGAATCCTACATCCTGCCTGAACTAATAGTTCCCAGAAAGCGTCCGCTTCGCGTGTAACTACTTGTAGAGCATCTTGTTTTTGTGACCAGTTTTCAACCAAGACTGACTTCTCAACGACTTCCTTGTAATCTAGAGGAAGGATAAAATGCTTTTCAATCTCCTCACTACGCATAGCAAGAGGCGTCGTATCACGAATCAACTCTCCCTTATTTAAAACCAAAATCCGGTCAGCTGTATGCTCTACCTCTTCAATATAATGAGACGAATAGAGAATGGTGACTCCTTGCGCTTTTAGGTCCTGAACAATTTCCCAAAAACGTTGACGGGTAGAGGTATCCATGGCCGCAGTTGGCTCATCTAAAAAGACAAGTTTTGGTCGGCCAATCAAGGTCAAGACAAAAGAGAAAAGACGCTTTTGCCCACCTGACAATTTTTCTGCAAATTGCTCTTTTTGTTGCTTGTCAAACTGCAATAGTTGATCGATCTCCTGGTTGCTCAAGGGATTTGGATAAATACTTTGAAAGAAAGCAATCAACTCTTTGACCTTTAATTTCTGAACGATGACATTTTCTTGAGGGAGATAGGATCTTGTGTAGTCTAACTGAGAACTCGTCACTGGCAAGCCTTGGATGGATACTTGATCGCTTGTGACCAGTTTATCTCCAAGCAAACAGTCCAAGAGTGTGGTCTTCCCAGCACCATTGGGCCCAATCAAGGCGACGCATTCACCTTCAGCTATCTCAAAGGAAATATCCTTCAAAATAGCCTTGCCCTTGATGTTTTTATTTAGGCTTTCTACCTTAATCATGTTCATGATATTCTCCTTTCAACCACTCCTTTCCCATAGGAAAGGCGATAAAAATCATAAATCCCAGTCCCCAGGCACCACGGATGAATTGGTGAAGGAAGGCTTGATCAAACCAACCTGTAAACATTTCTACCAACCATACCACTAGTGATAGTCCAATAAAAAGATAGAGAAACGCTTTTTTCATTTTTCAAACTCCTTTTTCACATCTGAGACTAATTTCAAACCTTCTCGGATAAGCCAGGACATCATTCCAAATCCTGCAAATAGCTCCCAAGGAAAATGATAGAAATCTTCATCCAATCCTGAGAACATGAGATAAGTCATGACTCCTGCTGTTACTAGACTCACTGCGATAATCATTTTATTTCTCATCTCTTCTTCCTCCATTTCATACTTCAATTATAGTCTTTTGAAGTTAGCGGAGCTAGATACTTCTGTCACTCGTAAATATGACAAATGTCATAAAAAATTCTGTTCAAAACAAGCAAGATACACTATACAATAAAACACAATTAGCAAAATCTAATGCAACTTCCTCAAAAGAGATATCAAACCCAATTCACACCATAATGTGAACTAATACTTATTTAAAATCAAAAAGAGTAGAAATTTTTATCAGACAAACACATATATTATAGGTTGGACTAAAAAACTCTTCAATTACTTTCTTAAAAGTTTGTAAGAATTATACAATCTGTTAAATTTTAATTTATGTACCTAAACTACAGTATTCATTGAACAAATCAGGAAACAAAAAAATATACGCGATCAAAATGAATTACTGAAAATCAAAAAAAAGAGAACCAAACTGATTCTCTCTTAATGTATATAATATCTAGTTTTAAAAATAAACACTCACATATCTCTGTAATGTATCGGGAAGACAGGATTCGAACCTGCGACACCTTGGTCCCAAACCAAGTACTCTACCAAGCTGAGCTACTTCCCGAGTTAAATAGAAAAATGCACCCTAGAGGAGTCGAACCTCTAACCGCCTGATTCGTAGTCAGGTACTCTATCCAGTTGAGCTAAGGGTGCTCATTATATTATGCCGAGGACCGGAATCGAACCGGTACGATCGTTACCAATCGCAGGATTTTAAGTCCTGTGCGTCTGCCAGTTCCGCCACCCCGGCCTCTCTAAGCGAACGACGGGATTCGAACCCGCGACCCCCACCTTGGCAAGGTGGTGTTCTACCACTGAACTACGTTCGCACTGTTTTCTTCTATCTAAAAATGCCGGCTACATGACTTGAACACGCGACCCTCTGATTACAAATCAGATGCTCTACCAACTGAGCTAAGCCGGCTCATTT
>NZ_VMLG01000015.1:0-210 GCF_013276565.1 Streptococcus sp. 53 | reverse complement strand
CTTAAACGGTCCCGACGGGAATCGAACCCGCGATCTTCGCCGTGACAGGGCGACGTGATAACCGCTACACTACGGGACCTTTGGGAGTTAACGGGATCGAACCGCTGACCCTCTGCTTGTAAGGCAGATGCTCTCCCAGCTGAGCTAAACTCCCTAGAGCTAAGCGACTTCCATATCTCACAGGGGGCAACCCCCAACTACTTCCGGCGT
>NZ_VMLG01000014.1:0-80613 GCF_013276565.1 Streptococcus sp. 53 | reverse complement strand
GGATACAAGGCCAGATAATTACAGTAGAGGAAGTGCGCTCTATATCTCATTTAAAGACGATAATCAAAGACAAGTATTCAAAAGTAATGTCACTAGAAACGATTCACTATACTTTTATTTTAAATAGTCAGGAGAACATTAAACATGGAATTTGTATTAGTAAATAAATTTTTTAGAGTTGGCAAGACGGAAGTCTCTATTCAATGCGACAAGCCGTTAACTTTTTTCACTCGTGAACTAGAGGGTGACCGCTTGGGTGATACGGATGAAATGCTCATTGAAGCAGTCAAAGAGATTCTACGAACTGAACTTGACCCAACTAGTGCTATCATTAAGAACCAAGAACAATTGGCTAAAACGACGGAAGCGCTGGAGAAAGCCAATCAGCTTATGGATGGCATGCAGAAGGTCAATCTCCAGAATGCTCAGGATATTGAGGATATCTTAGCGCGATTGGAAGAGCTGGAAGCTCAAGGAGAGCCTGACCAGGGGGAGAAAGAGGAGGCAGGAGAGAACGACTCTCAGGCTACAGACACAGAAAACCAAGCTGATGAACCAGCACCAGTTCAACCAACTACTGAACAACCGGTAGCAGAAGCGTCTACACAACCAACCCCAGCGGTAGAAGATACAAAAGAAAGCGAGAAAGAAGATGACATTTCTGAAACGACAAACCAAGAGAGCCCTAGTGAAGACGATGGAGGTAGCAGCGATGAGTAAGATTACACTAGACCAAGCAAAAATTGACATGTACATCAATCTACTGGAACGTGGAACAGTTGACTTTTCATGGGTACATAAACGCTGGAAAGACCGTGTGCGCAAGGAATTGAAGCGTCGTGGTTTGAGCCATCTGGCAAACTAGCGAGGTGCTTATGGATGTCTTACAACAAACAGAACATTTCTTTATGAATGTGCTACCATCGGCTTCACCGATTATCATCGCTTGGCTTAGCTACAAATTGCCGAAAAAAGCCAAAGAAGAGACGGAGAGAATCGTCTCGGAGCTAACCAATGTCAAGAAACAGATTGAAGATGTCCAGACTACCGCTAAAGATAGCAATTCAAAAATTGATGAAGTTCAAGAGAAGTTGAAAATACACGATGAGGCGCATCTAAATACCATGAAGTTGCGCCTTGGCCGTGATATGCGACAGGCTATTAACAGAGGATATACCTCCCGAGAAGAATTTTCCCTAGTAGAAAGTATGCACAAAAGCTATAAAACTCTAGGAGGCAATGGCTACATAGACCGTTTATTCAGCGATTTTGAAAAATTGGATATCAAAGAAGGCATCTTAATAGATGATTAGAAAGGGGCGCAGAATGGGTTGTAACAACCACAAAGTTAATACAACCAATTTGGCTCGAATTGATGGAGGTGACCTTATTAAACAAGGGGATTTGTCTTCTACTTTTGGGTTTGAATTGTTAGACGAGAATTACCGTGTTATGACCTTGTTTGAGGGTCAAGATGCGGTTGTTACTCTAACAAAGGGACCACGTAGGTGGAAGACAACCGCTCCCGTCACTAGCCATTCTGTCAATTTTAATTTAGATAGTATTCTACCAAGTGGAAAATATCGAGTGGAAATCTCGGTCGGAGGGTATATCTTCCCAAGCGACAGAGATACTTATATTGAAATTGAAGACTCAGATAAAGAATTGGTTACGGAAGATGTCTACACTTTGAAGGAGTTAGACATCGAAAAAGAAGTAAAAAAACAGCTTGCAGAAAAAACAGTAACAGATGGTGGAGTATGTCCGGAATTTCCAGACCTACTCTTTTTTTACAACTTAGGAAAGGTATAGAAAAAATGGACACAACAAAATTAACGGCATTCGCACAAGCAGTCGGAGCAGATATCAAGGAAGTGAAGCAAAGCGTCAGCACTAAAGTAGAAACTTCAGCAATGACGCAAGCTATCTCTCAGGCAGTCACTCAAGCTAAAACGGAAGTTAAGGCTGAAATCTTGGGTGAAGGTACCCCTGAGAATTTGGATACGCTCAAAGAAATCGCAGAAAAAATCACAAGTATGGGACAAGATGAAAATAGCGCACTTCTTGGCAAAGTAACTGAAGTCAGCGGACGTGTAGACCAGATTGCCAATGTTGACTTGGTAGCGACTTACAACGCAGCGAAAGCGTGAGTGCTATGAGTAACCTTGAAAATCTAGCAACAGCTATTGGTAGGGATGTCAAGGCAATCAAAGAAGATTCAGAGCTAAAGGATAGGGAGATTAAGGAAAGACTGGACTCTCTTGAGAGTAGACCGAGAGTCAATCCAGAAACCCTCGTTACAAAAGCGGAGCTGGAAGAGAAAGGCTACTTGACCTCCCACCAAGACTTGTCTACTTATGCCCAAAAATGGGAGTTGTACAATGATATCCCGATCAAGGCTAGGATTTCCGCCTTGGAAAATCGCCCGTCATTTGACAATCTGACCTCCAGCCAGAGAGAAAGCTTAAAAGGGGATAATGGGCATAGTTTAAATGCCAGCGTTCGTATTGAGGGTTCTTATAAGAATGGCTCTACTAGCCAATTGAATCTGTTTGCGGATGTATTCTACGATGGCGAAGCAGTCACGAGTGGCTATACTCTTGATTATTACTACCGTGGTTTTGGGAATAATAGCTGGGGTGTTTTGAGAAATCAAACGCCGGATGCAAATGGTAAATTTGGTCAGTGGAATGCTACTCAGCGCTCTGGTGGCTGGTTCGAAGTCCGCATTGAAGTGAATTATAGAGGTTTAAAAGCCTCTGCTTTCACTCGCTTGGATAATATCAACGATGGCGAACGAGGCGCAACGGGGGCACCTGGTCAGAACATTGTCAATCAGAACGGCTCGCAGGCACTCAACTATTGGGCAGGTACGCAAGAGCAGTACGATGCTCTTCCAACCAAAGACCCTAACACGATTTACGATATTTTTAAGTAGGTGAAGCTATGAAAGATAGAGTAAGAATCATGTTAGGAAGTAGAGAGATTGTCAAGCGTTATATTGGTGATAGGTTGGTGTGGGAGGGTTTGAAAAGTGTTACCATAAAAGATGTGACTCTCTCTTTTTTTAAAAATTATAGTCTTTTTGTATATAAAAAGACTATAAAAACAACTCTTGAAAACAAGAAAATAACAAAAGTAAGAATAGGTGCTAGCGAATTCCCGTTAATCACGACAGATTCGCCGTATATCTCTGATAATTCATACACTTTTCATCTAAGTAGCGAAACAATTGAAAACTTCAAACGCGTAGGAGTCACAACGGGGTATATTAGCCTTGATATCACATTCTACTATGAATAAGAAAGGAAAAACACATGACACAATTTAATGAACTCATCGTTGCCTTTGCGACAGGTTTTTTAGCAGTAGCAGTAGGCGGTATTGTAAAAGCAGTAAAAGACTACCTTTTGCGTAAAGGCGGAGAAAAAGCGGTTATTATCGCTGAAATCCTAGCCAAGAACGCAGTTCATGCCGTGGAGCAGGTAGCTACTGAAACTGGCTACAAGGGAGATGAAAAGCTGGCACAGGCTCGCGCTAAAATTAGTGCAGAGCTGACCAAATATAACATCAGCATGACGAACAAAGACTTGGATACCTTTGTAGAGTCAGCAGTGAAGCAGATGAATGACGCTTGGAGGGAGTAAATATGTCTAAAAAACAGGAAATGATTCAATTCTTCATCGACAAGGCTAACGCAGGCGATGGAGTAGATAATGATGGAGCTTATGGCTTCCAGTGTGCCGATGTGCCTTGTTATGGGTTGCGTAATTGGTATGGTGTGACTCTTTGGGGTAACGCTTATGACTTACTTGAGTCAGCACGTTCACAAGGCCTAAAAGTAGTGTATGACGCTGACTATCCAAAGGCAGGTTGGTTTTTCGTAAAATCGTACGTAGCTAGCGACGGTGTCAATTACGGCCATACAGGGCTTGTCTATGAGGACTCAGACGGATATACCATCAAGACGATTGAGCAGAACATAGATGGAAACTGGGACTACCTCGAAGTAGGTGGCCCTTGTCGCTACAATGAGCGTTCTGTCGATGAAATCGTTGGGTATATCGTGCCGCCTGAAGAAGTCGAAATCGGCTGGCAACAAAACCAGTACGGCTGGTGGTGGGTTCGTGAAGACGGCTCTTATCCAACTGACAAGTGGGAGAAAATCAATGATGTTTGGTACTATTTCGACGAAAAAGGATTCATGAAACGTAGTACCTGGTTGAACTACAAGGACGCTTGGTACTGGTTCACGGATTCAGGATCTATGGCCACTGGCTGGGCTCGTATCAATAATGCTTGGTATTACTTCGATGAAGAAGGTAAGATGGTCACTGGTTGGATTAAGCATAAAATGACTTGGTACTACCTAGACGGTAAAGAAGGCGCTATGGTATCAAATGCCTTTATCCAATCAGCAGATAAAAAAGGTTGGTACTACCTCAAGGCAGATGGAACACTGGCAGATAAGCCAGAATTCACAGTAGAGCCAGAAGGTTTGATTACAGTTAAATAAATAGAAAGGAAACTTTCTAAAATGTTCTTTCACCGCAGGCTCAAGCTTGCGGTTTTTTTGTTTGCTCTGAAATTGACTTGTTGACATCAACAAATAGCTTTATAAAGCGCTTGGTTGCCAATTTTGTTGACCTTAACAAAATTAGAGCTTGTATTTCTATTTTGCAAAAATGCTTATTTTTTAACTTTAGAAACAGAAATCTAAATCCTATTGTTCAAGAAAAGAGGGGCAAAAAAGGGGCATAAGGTGTAAACTTTTGTATTTTTACGGTAAAAAATATATGTAGTTTATGACGTACAAACCCTTATTTTACAAGGGTTTGTACTTATGTAGCTTTATACAAAAACTCTAAAATAGAATACTATAGTCTAATACTCTTCGAAAATCTCTTCAAATCACGTCAGCGTCGCCTTACCGTATATGTGTGATTGACTTCGTCAGTTTTATCTACAACCTCAAAACAGTGTTTTGAGCAGCCTGAGGCTAGCTTCCTAGTTTGCTTTTTGATTTTCATTGAGTCTAATATCTACAATGTAAAAAACTCTAGCTATCAGTTCATTGATAGTTAGAGTTTTTTCTATTCATATGATTTAAGGAGATTAAATAAGGCTTCTACTTCTGATGACGGTGTAGCTGATTTAAGGTAGGCGTAATAAACTGTAAAAGTTATCTTATCCTTCGGTATAAGAGGGATTTTTATTAAATCATCATCTTCATCAGAAAGTGCGATATCAGCCAGTAAACTAAGGCCAATCCCTTTCTTTAAAAGTTCTTTAAGGATGGCAATGTCATCAGTCTTAAAGAATATTTCTGCCTTGTTTTGATACTTTTGATTAAGCGTTTCAAAAGCTTTCAGGTGAACAAAGTATTCGTCTAAGAGTATAAAGGATTGATCTGCTAATTCTTCAAAAGCGAGGGAAGGAGCAGTAGCAAAAGGATGGTTCTTAGATAAAACGACATACAGTTCTTTATGAAATAGCTCGTGTGACTCTATTGAAGGATAGTTGAGAGGTTCAATCAAACCGAGTAGGCTTGCATTAAGGTCTCCCTTAAGGAGAAGGTTTAATAACTCTACGGAGCCACCGCGGATAGGGCGTATCTTTTTTAAAAAATCGAATTTATCTTTTTCGTTTAAGGCAGCAAAGAGATATTGAATGATAATAGGAGGGAATCCTACAGTAGAGTATTGTGCCAAGGAGCGATTAATTTCTTTGCGAGTAGAAATGACCTCAGGTAAAATCAGTTCTGTATGCTTTAGAAGGATTTGTCCTTGAGGAGTTAGCTTGAAGGAACGATGCGAGGGGTCATGGTGAATCAATTTGCAGTTAAAGGATTCTTCTAAGCGCTTGATAGCATAAGAAATAGATGGTTGGCTGACTTTATGTTGTTTTGCTACTTCCGTATAGGATTGAAGCTGACAGAGGTCATAAAAATATTGTAGATCTTTTAAATTCATATGGGCTCACTTTCATTAGTTGGAGAAGGAAAATAAGTGGAAAACAGCAGATAAATAATTTTTATCCGTATCCTACAATTTGACTATACGAGTATTCACCAGTTAAAATGTAAGTGAGTCAGGGATTTCAAAGATTATCTAAGATACTCTCAAAAATGACCAGCATCTTTTCTCGTTTATCAATAGGGAGTTGTTTAATCTTCATGTTGATTCTTTTGAGTGAAAGATTGTCACTCTTATCAGAGGTTGATTCAAGGCTATCAAAATTGAAAAATTCCTCTGGGGTCATTTCTAGGGCGTCAATCACTTTTTCAAGACTGTGAATGGTCAGATTCACATTTTGGTTTTCAAGTTGATTGATATACTTAAGCCCGAGTCCTGCTTGTTCCGAAAGTTCTTCCTGGCTCATTTTATTCTGTGTTCGAAAATATTTCACTTTTTGGGAAATATATTGTTGTAAATAGTTTTTAGTTGTCATATAAATAGAATACAAGTTTTATATGACAAAAAACACCTTAAAAAATACAAAGTATTACATAACATACCTAGATGATATTTATTTTAATTAGGATTGTCAATTTGTATGATTGGTTTATTTTACTCGAAACTTTTAGTAAAGAGAGATCATTGAGAGTTTGATGAGTTCAGAAATTTATAACATATGCGTATACAATTGTATTATTTAAACAACAACGTTTTACGAACAATTCGTTTCATGTGGTATAATATAAGTAAAAAGGAGCTTGCACTATGACTGCACATGATATTTTAAACAATCCTTTCCTCAATAAAGGTACTGCCTTTACCTTAGAGGAGCGAAAGGAACTAGGCCTTATTGGTTTACTGCCACCGTATGTTCAAACGATTGAAGAACAAGCGGCGCAAACTTATGCACAAATGCAAACAAAAGCCAATGATTTGGAAAAACGTCTTTTCCTAATGGAAATTTTTAATACCAACAGGACTCTTTTCTATTACCTCTTTTCTCAACATTTGGAAGAATTCAATCCAATTGTATATGATCCAACCATTGCAGATACGATTGAAGGCTATAGTGATCTTTTTGTAGATCCCCAATATGCGGGATATCTTGATATTAATCATCCTGAAAATATTGAAGCTACTTTGAAAAACGCTGCCGGGGGTCGCGAGATTCGTCTCATTGTTGTAACAGATGCAGAAGGAATCCTTGGAATTGGCGACTGGGGAACAAATGGTGTCGATATTTCTGTTGGGAAATTGATGGTCTATACGGGTGCTGCTGGAATCGATCCTTCGATGGTCCTTCCTTTAGTCATTGATGCTGGGACTAACCGTGAAGAACTTCGTAACAATCCTAATTACTTAGGAAATCGTCACAAACGGGTCCGCGGAGATCGTTACTACGACTTCATTGACCAATTTGTTCAAACAGCAGAACGTCTCTTTCCTAAACTCTACCTTCACTGGGAAGACTTCGGCCGCTTGAATGCTGCCAATATTCTTGAAAAATACCGGAAACAAATTCCGACCTTTAATGATGATATTCAAGGTACAGGAATCGTTACCTTGGGTGGTATCTTCGGTTCGCTGGATATTAGTGGTGAAAAATTAACAGATCAAGTTTATCTCTGCTATGGTGGTGGTACTGCGGGTGCAGGAATTGCCTCTCGTGTTCTTCGTGAAATGGTAAGTGAAGGTCTTTCTGAAGAAGAAGCCTATAAACGTTTCTTTATGGTTGATAAACAAGGTCTTCTCTTTGATGACATGGATGACTTGACACCAGAGCAAAAACCATTTGCTAAGAAACGTGCTGACTTTAGTAACGCAGATAAGTTGACTGACCTGCTTGAAGTAGTGAAGACTGTGAAGTCAACCATTCTTGTAGGAACTTCAACTCAGCCTAATACCTTCACTAAAGAAATAGTAGAAGCTATGTGTGAAAACACAGAACGTCCAATGATCTTCCCTTTGTCAAACCCAACTAAATTGGCAGAAGCTAGTGCCAAAGATTTGATTGAATGGTCAGATGGCAAAGCTTTTGTCGCAACAGGAATTCCTGCTGATACGGTTTCTTATAAAGGTGTAGACTATGTGATTGGTCAAGCAAATAATGCCCTGATTTACCCAGGTCTTGGTCTAGGTATGCTGGCTTCTGAAGCAAGTCTTTTGACTGATGAAATGATTGGAGCAGCGGCGCATTCATTGAGTGGTATTGTCAATCCAGGCCAACCAGGAGCTCCTGTCTTGCCACCATTCAAGTATGTAGCAGATGTTTCTATTAAAGTAGCAGAAGCAGTCGCTAAAAAAGCACAAGAGCAAGGACTTGCACGCGCTAAGGAAACAGATATGGGCAAAGCAGTTCGTGATTTGAAGTGGTATCCAGAGTATAAATAATTCATTTCTGCTGCTATCCTTCTATAGTGGCAGATTTGTATGGGCTGTGGACTTAAGTAATTTAGAAAGGATACCTATGTCACTCTTTTTAACCTCGATTACGAGTATCATTCCGATTATTGCTATTATTGTTTTGGGGTATATTCTTCAGGTGAGGGGATGGTTTGGAGATAGTTTTGGATCCAATCTATCTCGTTTGATCATGAATGTAGCCTTGCCAGCGTCAATCTTTGTGTCGGTGATGAAATACCTAACGCTAGATAAACTAATCAGTCTTTCTGGAGGACTCTTTTATACTTTTGTAGCATTTAAATTGGGATATATAGTAGCTTATATTGCAGTTAGGCTTTTCAAGGTTCGTCCAGGACGGCGAGGAACCATGATTAATACCTTTGTGAATGCCAATACTATTTTTATCGGTTTACCATTAAACGTTGCTCTTTTTGGTAATCAGGCTCTTCCATATTTCTTAATTTACTATATCACCAACACGATTTCTACCTGGACATTAGGCGTGTATGTGATGACGAGCGATAGTAAATCGGGTCAAAGCAAGAAGAAAACTAAATTTGACTGGAAGAAATTGCTTCCAGCTCCGCTTGTAGGTTTTCTTGTCGCTCTACTATTTTTGATTCTCCGAATCTCCATTCCAGATTTCGCAACAAATACCTTAACTTATGTTGGAAATATCGTCACTCCCTTATCTCTGATTTATATTGGTATCGTTCTTGCAAAGGCAGGCTTGAATACTATTACTTTTGATAAAGATACAATTGTCACTTTAGTTGGACGCTTTATCCTAGCTCCTCTGATTATGTTTCTTGTATTGAAGTTCTCTGCACCAGATATGGCGACAGTAGAATTTAAGACCTTTATGATTCAGTCCGCTACACCAGCTCTAGCTGTTCTCCCAATCCTTGCTAATCAGGGAAAAGGAGATGTGGAATTCTCTACGAACGTGGTGACTCTAAGTACGGTTCTATTTATCGTTGTTATTCCAATATTACAAACTTTATTAGGATAAGAGGAAGAGCTTGTGAGAACAATTTTGAATTGCGTGAAAAAATGGCAGACACTCATCAAGATTACCTTATTTTTATCTATTGTTAGTCTCGTTATTGTAGAGATAATCAGACTTTTTAAGACAATTTCGGTTGATAAGATTGGAGCAATCTTGGGGGAACTCTCTCCAATAAAAGTCATTAGTTTAGCTTTGCTCGGTTCTATGGCTGTTGCGCCAATGATGCTCTATGATAGAATCCTAAATAAAGAACTTAATCAGAAACAAAAATTATCTTACTTACTAGAAACAAGTTGGACTATAAATAGCTTGAATAATATGATTGGCTTTGCCGGTTTGGTGGATGTTGGTTTACGCTATTCTTTCTATGGAGATGAAGAACGCTCTGAAAAAAGTATGCAAGGAATTTCTCGTGTCATCCCTTATTTTATGAGTGGTTTCTCACTGTTTGCACTGATAAGTTTAATTTTCACAATTATATTTCCTATTTCAATGGGGATTAAACAATATTGGCCAGCTCTTTTGGGAGCTTGTCTCTATCTTCCAATTATTTTATTTGTTTCAAATAGAAAAAAATGGGTCTATTTTGGTCAATTGAGTGGAAGGACAATTTTATCTTTAGTGTTAACTTCTGCCCTTGATTGGGCTAGTGTATTAAGTTTTTTCCTTTTGGTTGGGTATGTTTTAGGCTACAATTTACCAATTTATGATGTAATCCCCCTCTTTATGATTGCTATTACAATTGGGATTATATCGATGATTCCTGGTAGCCTAGGTAGTTTCGATTTAATTATGGTATCTGGTTTAGTTGGCCTTGGTATTGATAAAGATCAGGCGCTAAGTTGGTTACTAGTATTTCGTTTATTCTATTATATTCTTCCTTTCTGTTTAGGAGTTGTTTTATTCTTAAAAAATATGGGTGGCCGACTTAATGAGAAATATTTGGGAATTCCCCAAAAGGTTATTGGATCACTATCAACTATAGTATTGGTTTGGGGGTTGCGACTGTTTGCTTTCTTCCTCGTGGTGTCAGCTATAGTTCCTCAAGAATTAGGCCATCTTCCTTTGTTTAAAGAACTTTCACCTAGCACTGGACAGTTTGTTTTTCAACTTCCTAGTGTCATTCTCGGCGTTCACTTCTTCCTTCTTGCAAGACTAGTGAAACGACGTTTAAAATTTACATTACCATTCGCTACTGTACTAGGTCTAGTAAGCCTTGTTTATTTGAATATTGGTAGTCTTTCATTCGCAAGTAGTTTTTTTCTAATCATTATTTTGTCTATCATATGGTGGATTAGAAATACATTTGTTCGCAGTCATTATATTTATGCTTGGGAAGATTGTTGTAAGGATATATCGTATATTGGTGGAAGTTTCTTCTTGACCCTTGTTTTGTTAGGACATTTGAACCCTCATCATGTATTTGAAGTTAAACATCTTCCTCATTTGATTACACACTGGATTCATCTTTCTAGCTCGTCTCTGATATTGGTGATTTCGTATGTTTTGGTACTCCGTGAGAGCAATCAAACCAAAGAGAATTTTGGGGAAGTTTTCGATAAGCAACGTTATCAAGACTTTATTGCAACAATACCAAATATAAATTTAGATGCTACCCTGGCTTATTTAGATGACAAATACCTTTATTGGTACCAAGAGGATGGTCAAGACAAGGTTGTTTTCCAATTTGCAATTGAAAATAATAAATGTGTCGTTATGTCGGATCCACTGGCACAGTCAGGATACTTAGAAAAAGGCTTATCGAAGTTTTTAGAGGATGCGGAGGACACAAATGTCTCTGTTATTTTCTACGAAATTAATCAAGAAACCACCCTATTACTTCATGAATATGGGTACGACTTTATGAAATTTGGGGAGACTGCTCAGGTATTACTCGATAGATTTACAACCGAAGGAAAACAAGGAAAGAAATTTAGAACAGTTGTTAATCGATTAGAAAGCAAGGGGTATCAATTCCAAGTATTACAACCACCTTTTGATAAGAAGTTACTTAACACCCTTAAAGAAATATCGGATAATTGGCTAGATGGTCGCCAAGAAAAAGGGTTTTCACTTGGATTTTTTGATGAGAAGTACATTCAATTAGCACCAATAGCTCTTGTAAGGGATAAGGAAGATAAGGTTCAGGCTTTTGTTACCTTTTTAGCTTGTAATGGTCCTGAAGAAGCTAGCATCGATTTGATGCGCTACCACTTAAGGACAGCACCCAATGGTATTATGGATTATCTCTTTGTGAAATTATTACTTCATTTTAAAGAAGAAGGAGTTCGTTTATTTGAATTAGGCATGGCGCCGTTGTCAAATGTAGGAACTGAGAAACATAGCTTTCTACAAGAAAAAGTAGCCTATCTCATCTATGCCTTCACTAATCGATTCTATTCATTTAGTGGTCTTAGACAGTATAAACAAAAGTTTAATCCTATCTGGACACCTAGATATGTTGCCTATCCTCGGGATACTTGGCTTATTTTGGATATGTTAGCAATCTACAGAGTTGATAACCGAAAAGTAAAGAGATTGTCGTATTGACTATTGGTTTTAAACAGTATAAAATAACTGTCGATTTTTTGTCCGACTGCCAAGAGTTAGTTTAATACTATACTAAAATCAAAACGAATTATATAATAGTGATATGAAATCAACCAAAGAAGAAATACAAGCCATCAAAACACTTTTAAAAGACTCTAGTACAGATAAATATCATAAACGTCTTCAAATCGTTCTATTTTGTCTAATGGGCAAATCTTTGAAATTATCCTAAAAGAATTGAAAGCATCCTGAAAGAATTTTCGAAAAATTTTAAAAAATTCTGAAATATTCTTGACAGGTGATGAAAAAGGTGGTAAGATAGGAAACATCAAAAAAGAAAGCAGAAAAAGAAATGAATAAAAGACAAGCTGTAACAATGAATCAAAACTTTTACTTTAGCTACTTTAGATAGTGTTTGTAGACATGTCACCATGGATGCAAACAGTTCAAGCAATTTGTTTGTATCTATGTGGCTAAGATTTTTGATTGTGGTCCATATAGATGAATATCTAAATGGACTAGCAAAGTTATAACTTGTTAGATTTTTTCAAGCATCCGTTTAGGTATTATCTAGGCGGTTTTTTGTTTTATACTCTTCGAAAATCTCTTCAAACCACGTCAACGTCGCCTTGCCGTACTCAAGTACAGCCTGCGGCTAGTTTCCTAGTTTGCTCTTTGATTTTCATTGAGTATTATCTTTTCTGAGAAGGAGTTTCATTATGAAAGTTGTTCGAAAATTGCTAGCACCCCTCTTGGTAGTGGGGATCCTCTTAACCTCTCTGATCAGTTTGCATCAGTTGAAGGCAGATAAGAAAAAAGATGTATTTCGTATCGGTATTTCACAATTTATTACCCACCAGTCTCTAGACGCTACTAGAGAAGGTTTTGTGGATGAGCTGGGCAAGCAAGGTTATATTGAAGGGAAAAATATCGAGATTGATTTGCAAAATGCACAGGGAGAACAAAGAAATCTAAAAACGATTTCCCAGCAACTAGCAGAATCTAGTGATGTCGTTCTAGCTATCGCAACGCCTTCTGCTCAGAGCTTGGCTAATACAACACAAACGACACCGGTTATCTTTTCAGCGGTAACAGATCCTGTCAGTGCCAAGTTGGTTGAGTCAAGAGAACATCCTGGGGGCAATGTAACTGGGACAAGCGATCAGTCATCAGATGCCATTTCAACCCAAATCAATTTGATAAAGAAAGTGTTGCCAAAAGCTAAAACGATTGGAATCCTCTATACTCAGAGCGAGCCAAACTCAGTTGTCCAAAAGGATGAAGCTAAGCGCCTTCTGGAAGAAAAAGGCTTTACCGTTGTTGAAAAAACAGTCTTGGACAGTAACAACGTCAAGGCGGCTGCAGAAAGCTTGATGGCAGAGGTGGATATGGTTTTTGTCCCAACGGATAATATCATTTCATCAACCATGGAAACAGTCAAGCAGGTTTCTATTAAACACAAGGTTCCAGTATTTGGTGGTTCAACAGAAATGATTGCTGTTGGTGGCTTGTATAACTACGGAACCAATTATGAAGAATTGGGAAGACAGACAGCACGCATGTTGATTCGTGTTTTAAAAGGTGAGAAGCCAGAAAATATAGCAGTTGAGTTGCCTGAAAAACTGGAATTGCATACTAATCAAGAAATGGCAGATGCACTAGGAATTGATATTAGCAAGTTAGAAAGCAAGGAATAAGGAGGTTTAAGATGAATTTTGTATTATCTAGTTTATCAGAAGGTTTGTTGTGGTCGATTATGGCGATTGGGGTCTACTTGACTTTCCGTATTTTGGATATTGCAGATATGACTGCTGAGGGAGCCTTTCCTCTGGGGGCAGCTGTCGTTGTATCACAGATACAGGCAGGGACAAATCCTTGGATTGCGACCTTACTTGCTTTGCTGGCAGGTATGGTAGCAGGTCTTGTATCAGGAATGCTCCATACCAAGATGAAAATCCCAGCTCTCTTGACAGGTATTGTGACCTTGACAGGGCTTTATTCAATCAATATTAAAATCATGGGAAGTGTGCCCAATCTTTCCTTGGGAGATTCTGCAACCGTCTTTAAACAGTTGGCGAGCTTGGGACTGACAAATGAAGAAGCTGTTTTCTCATTCAGTTTGGCCTGTCTCTTACTTGTTTGTCTAGTCTTGACTCTTTTGATGAAAACAGAGATTGGCTTGGTTTTGCGTTCGACTGGGGACAATATTCCGATGAGTGAGGCAAATGGGGTCAATGTAGACACCATGAAGATTGTTGGTTACATGATTTCAAACGGTTTGATTGCCTTGTGTGGTTCCTTGTTCGCCCAAAATGATGGATTTTCAGATGTGACTTCTGGGACAGGAACCATTGTTGTTGGTTTGAGTGCAGTGATTATTGCGGAAGTCTTGATACACGATTTAACCATTGGAAGCCGCTTGTTATCCATCGGAATCGGTGCTATTGTTTACCGTTTGATTATTTTAAATATCTATGAAATTCCAAATTTAGATCAAAATCTAGTTCGTCTCTTTAATGCAATCTTACTCGCTTTAGTTTTATTTGCACCAGAATTGCAAAAGAGATTAAAGATTCGTGGTCTGAAATTGAGAAATGAATAGGGGGAGAAAGTTATGGCAAGTTTGTTAACACTTGAAAATATTCACAAAACATTTGAAGCAGGGACGGTCAATGAAAACCATGTCCTCAAAGGATTAGATTTAGGGGTTGAAGAGGGAGATTTTATCTCTGTGATTGGTGGAAATGGAGCAGGGAAATCCACTTTGATGAATATCTTGGCTGGCAATCTATCGGTTGACGAAGGGGACCTTTTGTTGGAAGGAAAATCCATTAAAAATCTGAGTGTACGAAAGAGAGCTAAGGATATTGCCCGTGTTTTTCAAGATCCGAAGATGGGGACAGCTTCTCGTTTGACGATTGAGGAGAATATGGCTATTGCCTTGAGACGTGGACAAAAAAGAGGGCTTGGTTGGGGCGTGAAGGAGAAGGATAGAATCCAGTTCCAAGAAGCCTTGAAAGAGCTGAATATTGGCCTTGAAAACCGCTTGAAAGTGGATACTCAATATCTCTCAGGAGGGCAAAGACAGGCCTTGACCCTAGTCATGGCAGCTCTGGTGAAACCCAAACTTTTGCTTTTGGATGAACATACTGCGGCACTTGACCCGAAAACTAGTCAAATGGTGATGGATTTGACGCAAAAGATTGTGGAACACCATCAGTTGACGACTTTGATGATTACCCACGATATGAACCATGCGATTGAGTACGGAAATCGTCTCATTATGCTCTATCAAGGCAAGATAGTGGTGGATGTAAAAGGAGAAGAGAAAAAGCATCTGACGGTTGAAGATCTCATGCATCTCTTCCAGAAAAATAGTGGACAAAGTCTAGTCAGTGATGAATTGGTTTTGGGATAAAGAAAAAGGCTGAGATCTAGTGTCTCAGTCTTTTATTAGTACAAATGGATAGGCAGAAATATGAAATTGATACTCTTCTAAAATCTCCTCAAACCGTGTCAGCTCTATCTGCAACCTCAAAGCGGTGCTTTGAGCAACCTGTGGCTAGCTTCCTAGCTTGCTCTTTGATTTTCATTGAGTATAAACTCAGTAAGGAGCTCTCTTTTGCAGAAAAGCAGGGTTCTTTTTGCTGTCTATTCCCTCCCTGAAAGCGTAAAACAAACTAGTCAGGGTGGCTAGTTTATGGTATAATGAAAGAGACTCAAAAAGAAACAGGAGAAATATGATGGATTTACTTTTAGCAATTGTATTGATTGTGCTAGCTTTTCTAGGAGGAGCTCTTGGAGGAATGTACTTGGTTCGTAAGCAAATCGAAAAAGAATTTGCTGACAACCCACGTTTGAATGCTGAAGCAGTTCGTACTCTTTTGAGTGCAAATGGTCAAAAACCAAGCGAAGCTAAGGTACAACAAGTTTACCACCAAATCATCCGCCAACAAAAGGCAGCCCTTGCTAACAATAAAAAGAAAAAATAAATAAGGAAAAGTCTGGGATGAAAGTTCCAGACTTCTCACTATGTTGACTATGGTTTAGGGATGAGACTTTTTCCTTGCATTCTATTGATATTTGATTATGATTAAGAGAGATAGTTGTTGATTAGGCTGTCATTATTCAGTTCATAAGGATCAATAATCATAATGAACTATCAATCAGAAAAAAGACTAGAAAGAAGACTGTATGGATAATCGACCAATTGGTTTTTTGGATTCGGGTGTCGGGGGCTTGACCGTTGTGCGCGAGCTCATGCGCCAACTTCCCCATGAAGAAATCGTCTATATTGGAGATTCGGCACGGGCGCCCTATGGTCCCCGTCCTGCTGAGCAAATTCGTGAATATACTTGGCAGTTGATCAACTTTCTCTTGACCAAGGATGTCAAAATGATTGTCATTGCTTGTAATACTGCAACTGCGGTCGTCTGGGAAGAAATCAAGGCTCAACTAGATATTCCCGTCCTAGGTGTGATTTTGCCAGGAGCTTCGGCAGCTATCAAGTCCAGTCAAGGTGGGAAAATCGGAGTGATTGGAACACCCATGACGGTACAATCAGACATCTACCGTCAGAAAATCCATGATTTGGATCCGGACTTACAGGTGGAGAGTTTGGCCTGTCCCAAGTTTGCTCCCTTGGTGGAGTCTGGTGCCCTGTCAACCAGTGTCACCAAGAAAGTGGTCTATGAAACCCTGCGTCCCTTGGTTGGAAAGGTGGATAGCCTGATTTTGGGTTGTACCCATTATCCACTGCTCAAACCTATTATTCAAAATGTCATGGGACCCAAGGTTCAGCTCATTGATAGTGGGGCAGAGTGCGTACGGGACATCTCAGTCTTACTCAATTATTTTGAAATCAATCGTGGTCGCGATGCTGGACCACTCCATCACCGTTTTTACACAACAGCCAGCAGCCAAAGTTTTGCACAAATTGGTGAAGAATGGCTGGAAAAAGAGATTCATGTGGAGCATGTAGAATTATGACAAATAAAATTTATGAATATAAGGATGAACAGGACTGGTATGTCGGGTCCTATGGTATTTTTGGTGGCGTCCGGACGTTGACGGATGATGACTTGGATTTTCCTCTATTGGAGTTTGCCCAAAGATTTCGAGATGAGGATCGAGGTTTTCCTGTTTCTGTTACTATTTTACGCTATGGTTCTCTCTATCGTTTGTTCTCCTTTGTGGTAGATATCCTCAACCAAGAAATGGGACGAAACTTGGAAGTTATTCAACGTCAGGGTGCTCTGCTCTTGGTTGAAAATGGGCAACTCCTGCATGTAGAATTGCCTAAAGAAGGGGTCAATATTCATGATTTCTTTGAGACAAACAAGGTCAGAGAAACCTTATTGATTGCGACTCGAAACGAAGGCAAGACCAAGGAATTTCGAGCTATCTTTGACAAGCTAGGCTACGATGTGGAAAATCTTAATGACTACCCTGACTTACCTGAAGTAGCAGAAACAGGTATGACCTTCGAAGAAAATGCCCGCCTCAAGGCAGAAACCATTTCCAAATTAACGGGCAAGATGGTTCTGGCAGATGATTCTGGACTCAAAGTCGATGTCCTAGGCGGCTTGCCAGGTGTCTGGTCAGCTCGTTTCGCAGGAGTGGGAGCTACTGACCGTGAAAATAATGCTAAACTCTTGCACGAGTTGGCCATGGTCTTTGAACTCAAAGACCGCTCGGCTCAATTCCATACAACCCTAGTCGTAGCCAGCCCAAACAAGGAAAGTTTAGTTGTTGAGGCTGACTGGCCAGGCTACATTAACTTTGAACCTAAGGGTGAAAATGGCTTTGGCTACGATCCCCTTTTCCTAGTGGGAGAGACAGGCAAATCATCAGCTGAGTTAACCCTTGAAGAAAAAAATAGCCAATCTCACCGTGCCTTAGCCGTTAAGAAACTTTTGGAGGTATTTCCATCATGGCAAAGCAAACCATCATTGTAATGAGCGATTCTCATGGCGATAGCTTGATTGTGGAAGAAATCCGTGATCGCTATGTGGGCAAAGTTGATGCCGTTTTTCATAATGGCGATTCTGAACTGCGTCCTGATTCTCCCCTTTGGGAAGGCATCCGTGTTGTTAAAGGGAATATGGATTTCTATGCAGGTTACCCAGAACGTTTGGTGACTGAGCTTGGTTCGACCAAGATTATCCAAACCCATGGTCACTTGTTTGACATTAATTTCAAATTTCAAAAGTTGGACTACTGGGCTCAGGAGGAAGAGGCTGATATCTGCCTTTATGGTCACTTGCATGTGCCAAGCGCTTGGATGGAAGGAAAGACTCTTTTTCTAAATCCAGGTTCTATCAGTCAACCACGTGGGACCATCAGAGAGTGTCTCTATGCTCGTGTGGAGATTGATGACAGTTATTTTAAAGTGGACTTTTTGACACGAGCCCATGAGGTGTATCCGGGCTTGTCCAAGGAGTTTAGCCGATGATTGCCAAGGAGTTTGAGACTTTCTTATTGGGGCAAGAAGAAACTTTTTTGACTCCTGCTAAAAATCTAGCTGTGTTGATTGATACTCACAATGCGGATCATGCGACCCTCTTGCTCAGTCAGATGACCTATACCCGTGTTCCTGTTGTAACAGATGAAAAACAGTTTGTTGGGACGATTGGGCTCAGAGATATTATGGCTTATCAGATGGAGCATGACTTGAGTCAAGAAATCATGGCGGATACGGATATTGTTCATATGACGAGAACGGACGTAGCGGTCGTCTCGCCTGATTTTACCATTACGGAGGTTTTGCACAAGCTGGTAGATGAGTCCTTCTTGCCGGTTGTGGATGCGTCTGGTATTTTCCAAGGGATTATTACGCGCAAGTCTATCCTCAAGGCAGTCAATGCCCTCTTGCATGACTTTAGTAAGGAATATGAGATTCGATGCAAATGAGAGACAGGATTTCAGCCTTTTTAGAAGAAAAGCAGGGCTTATCTGCCAATTCCAAGCAGTCCTATAAGTATGATCTGGAGCAATTTTTAGACGTAGTGGGCGAGCGGATTTCTGAGACTAGTCTCAAGATTTACCAAGCCCAGCTAGCCAATCTAAAAATCAGCGCCCAGAAGCGAAAGATTTCGGCCTGTAACCAATTTCTCTACTTTCTCTATCAAAAAGGAGAAGTGGACAGCTTTTATCGTTTGGAATTAGCCAAACAAGCTGAAAAGAAGACCGAAAAGCCAGAACTGTTAGACCTAGACTCTTTTTGGCAGGAAAGCGACGTTCCAGAGGGGCGTTTACTGGCTCTACTTATCTTGGAAATGGGGCTCTTGCCGAGTGAGATTTTAGCCCTTAAGGTTGCGGACGTCAATCTGGACTTTCAAGTGTTGCGAATCAAGAAGGCTTCCCAACAGAGAATTGTCACCATTCCCACGACCTTGCTGTCAGAGTTGGAACCCTTGATGGGGCAGACCTATCTTTTTGAAAGGGGAGGGAAAGCCTATTCTCGTCAGTGGGCCTTTCGTCAGCTAGAATCCTTTGTCAAGGAGAAAGGTTTCCCAGCCTTATCAGCTCAAGCCTTGCGGGAACAGTTTATTCTAAGACAAATAGAAAACAAGGTCGATTTGTACGAAATTGCAAAAAAATTAGGATTAAAAACAGTCCTGACCTTAGAAAAATATAGATAATGGATATTAAATTAAAAGATTTTGAAGGGCCCCTGGATTTGCTCTTGCACCTGGTTTCTAAGTACCAGATGGATATCTATGATGTGCCCATTACGGAAGTCATCGAACAGTATCTAGCCTATGTCTCAACTCTGCAGGCCATGCGTCTGGAAGTGACGGGTGAGTATATGGTTATGGCCAGTCAGCTCATGTTGATCAAGAGCCGCAAGCTCTTGCCAAAGGTAGCAGAAGTGACAGACTTGGAGGATGACCTAGAGCAGGATCTTCTCTCTCAAATCGAAGAATACCGCAAGTTCAAGCTCTTGGGGGAGCACTTGGAAGCCAAGCACCAAGAACGGGCCCAGCACTATTCCAAAGCGCCGACAGAGTTGATTTACGAAGATGCGGAGCTTGTTCATGACAAGACGACCATTGACCTCTTTTTGGCTTTTTCAAATATCCTAGCCAAGAAAAAAGAGGAGTTTACACAGAATCACACGACTATCCTGCGGGATGAGTATAAGATTGAGGACATGATGGTTATCGTAAAAGAGTCCTTGACTGGACGAGATCAATTGCGCTTGCAGGATTTGTTCAAGGAAGCCCAGAATCTCCAAGAGGTCATTACCCTCTTTTTGGCAACCCTAGAGTTAATCAAAACCCAGGAACTAATCCTCGTGCAAGAGGAAAGTTTCGGAGATATTTATCTCATGGAAAAGAAGGAAGAAAGTCAAGTGGCTCAAAGCTAGACTTGATAGAGAGGAAAGATGAGTACTTTAGCAAAAATAGAAGCGCTCTTGTTTGTAGCAGGTGAAGATGGGATTAGAGTCCGTCAGTTAGCTGAACTCCTCTCTCTGCCACCGACAGGCATCCAACAGAGTTTAGAAAAATTAGCCCAGAAGTATGAAAAGGACCCAGATTCCAGTTTGGCTCTGATTGAGACAGGGGGTGCTTATAGATTGGTGACCAAGCCTCAGTTTTCAGAGATTTTGAAGGAATACTCTAAGGCGCCTATCAACCAGAGTTTATCTCGGGCTGCCCTTGAGACCTTGTCCATCATTGCCTACAAGCAGCCCATCACGAGGATAGAAATTGATGCCATTCGTGGGGTCAACTCGAGTGGGGCCTTGGCAAAGTTGCAGGCCTTTGACTTGATACAAGAAGACGGGAAAAAAGAAGTGTTGGGACGCCCCAACCTCTATGTGACTACGGATTATTTCCTAGATTACATGGGGATAAACCATTTAGAAGAATTACCAGTGATTGATGAGCTTGAAATTCAGGCTCAAGAAAGCCAATTATTTGGTGAAAGGATAGAAGAAGATGAGAATCAATAAGTATATTGCCCACGCAGGTGTGGCCAGTAGGAGAAAAGCAGAAGAGCTGATCAAGCAAGGTTTGGTGACGGTTAACGGCCAAGTGGTACGTGAACTAGCAACCACTATCAAGTCAGGCGACAAGGTCGAAGTTGAAGGCCAGCCTATCTACAACGAAGAAAAGGTCTATTATCTGCTTAATAAACCACGCGGTGTCATTTCCAGTGTGACAGATGACAAGGGCCGCAAGACGGTTGTCGACCTCTTGCCCAACGTGAAGGAGCGCATCTACCCTGTAGGTCGTTTGGACTGGGATACATCAGGAGTCTTGATTTTGACCAATGATGGGGATTTTACGGATGAGATGATTCACCCTCGTAATGAGATTGACAAGGTTTATGTCGCGCGTGTTAAAGGTGTTGCCAATAAGGATAATCTCCGCCCCTTGACCCGTGGACTTGAGATTGATGGCAAGAAAACCAAGCCGGCTGTCTATGAGATTCTCAAAGTGGACCCAGTCAAAAACCGCTCTGTGGTGCAGTTGACTATCCATGAAGGGCGTAACCACCAGGTTAAAAAGATGTTTGAAGCTGTCGGTCTCCAAGTGGACAAGTTGTCACGGACCCGTTTCGGACATCTAGACTTGACAGGACTCCGTCCAGGAGAATCCCGTCGTCTTAATAAAAAAGAAATCAGCCAACTACACACCATGGCTGTAACCAAGAAATAATGAAACGAATTTTAATAGCGCCTGTGCGCCTTTACCAACGGTTTATCTCACCAGCCTTTCCCCCCTCTTGTCGCTTTGATCCTACCTGTTCCAACTACATGATTGAGGCTATTGAAAAACATGGCTTCAAGGGTGTTTTGATGGGCTTGGCTCGGATTTTACGTTGCCATCCTTGGTCGAAAACAGGCAAGGACCCCGTCCCAGACCACTTTTCCCTCAAATGGAATCAAGAAGGGGAATGAGGTTGGGCAAACAGATTTCAAAATGATAAAAACGCATCCTATCAGGTTTGAGTGAGCTTGATAGGATGCGTTTTATCATGTAAAGATGTGATTAAGTGTAAAGTAGCTTATTTCAAGGCTTTTTGTGCATCTTCAATCATGAGTTTGGTTGATTCAAGTCCGCCTCCGCTTAGATACCAGAGGTCTGGTGTTAGTTGGATAATCTTACCATTTTTAGCGGCAGGTGTTTCAGCGATAAGGGCATTTTCTAGGACACCGTCGTTGCTGGAGTTGTCCCCACCGATGGCAAGGGTACGGTTAATGACAAAGAGGATGTCAGGATTGATTTCTTTGACACTTTCAAAGCTGACTTCTTGTCCGTGGCGAGAATCTTCAAATTGAGTATCAGTTGGCTTGAATTTCAAAGTTTGATACAAGAAAGAGAAACGAGATTGGGCACCAAAGGCAGCCATTTTTCCTTCGTTGAGGAGGATGGCAAGGGCTTTTTTGTCAGAACTTTCGTTTTTAGTCGCGACTTCTTGGATGCTCTTGTCTAACTTGGTCAATTCTTCCTTGGCTTTCTGTGTACCAGTTTCGCCGAAGGCGCTTGCTAAGGACTCAATGTTGGTCTTAGTTGAAGTCCAGTAGTCGTCCTTGCTTGCTTGGAAGAGAACAGTCGGAGCGATTTCGTTGAACTTATCTACGAATTTTTGGGTACGTGGTGAAGCGATAATTAGGTCTGGTTCAAGAGCAGCAAGGGCTTCTAGGTCTGGCTCAACCATAGAACCAACATTTTTAACTTTTCCAGCTAGGTCTTTAAGATAAGTCGGAACAGTTTTTGTAGGCATTCCGACGATATTCTTTTCAAAACCTAAAGCGCGAATAGTATCCGCAGCACCGAGGTCAAAGGTCACAATCTTTTCAGGGACTTTTGAAAGTGTGACTACACCTAGTGAACTTTTAATGGTTACCTCTGTTGGAGCAGAGCTACTTGACTCCGTCTTACTAGTGCTTGAGTTTGTACTACATGCACCAAGTAGGAGCAAGAAGCTGGCCGCTAGGGCAGTGAGATAAAATTTAAGGGATGTTTTCATGATTTCTCCTTTTTAAAATGTGATAACGATTTAGGGAGTCTCTTAGTGATGTTTATTAAGAGACAGAAGGTTCTCTAACTTGAGCTTCTATGTTACTAGCTATAGATACAGATCTTTTTGCCATTGATATCCGCCAGTGTGATGGGAATCTCATAAAGTTGACTGAGTAGATCAGCCTGCATGATTTGATCGGTTCTTCCCTTGCTAAAGACTTGACCGTCCTTGAAGGCGATAATTTCATCCGCATACTGGCTGGCCATGTTAATATCGTGGAGAACGATGATAATGGTCTTGCCGAGTTCCTCCACCAGTCGCCGAAGAATCTGCATCATGCTGACGCTTTGTTTGATGTCGAGATTGTTGAGTGGTTCGTCCAGCAAGATAAAGTCCGTATCCTGGGCCAGTACCATAGCGATAAAGACACGTTGGAGCTGGCCGCCAGACAGACTATTGATGTAGCGGTCTTTTAAGTTGGTCAGTTCCAGATAGTCCAGAGTTTCTCGGATTTTTTCCCAGTCCTCTGGTCTCAGTCTACCTCGGCTGTAGGGAAAACGTCCAAAACTGACCAGTTCTTCAACCGTCAATTTGGCTTGGTAATTGATTTTCTGCTTTAGGATAGTCAGTTCTTGAGCCAGTTCTTGCGAATTCCAGCTCTCGATTTCACGACCTTTGATACTGAGAATTCCCTGATCCTTCTTGGTTAATCTGCTCATGATGGAGAGGAGAGTTGATTTTCCAGCACCATTTGGACCAATGAAGGCTGTCAGTTTCTGAGGACTGACTTCAAGCGAAATGTCTTGCAAAATATCCTGTTTTTGAATGGATTTGTCAATGTTTTTCAGTTTCACCGACGCGCCCTCCTGTAGAGTAAGATAAAGAATAAGAGACCCCCAACACTCTCAATAATCATGCTGATGCGAATTTCCAGAGCAAATACTCGTTCAATCAGGGCCTGCCCCAAGGTCAAACTGATAAATCCGACCAGAATAGCCACGATAAAGAGCAACTTGTGCCGATAGTCTTTGACGATTAGGTAGGTGAGATTGGCTAGCATAAAGCCGAAGAAGGCCATAGGACCTACCAAGGCAGTGGCCGTTGAGGTCAAAAGTACGATGCCGCAGAGGAGTTCTCTCTGTTCTTTTTCAACATCGAGCCCCAATATCTGAGCCGTTTCTCTTTGTAGGTGCAAGACATCCAGAATGACTGCTTTCCGAAAGAAAAAGATTGTCAAAGCAAGGATAATCAGAGAGCCGATGGCTAGGATGGAAGTGTTGAGATGTTGAAAAGAGGCAAAGAGACTGTTCTGCAGTTTATCGTATTCATTTGGATCCATCAGGACCTGAAGGAAGGTACTGATATTTCGAAAGAGACTTCCGAGGGCTAGACAGATCAGCAGGATGAAGACCAGGTCTTGTTTCATCAGTGTCTTCAAGTAGCCTTGTAAGGCAAGAAAGAAGAGGGATTGAAGTAGAAGCAAAACTAGGAATTCTAAGATAGGAGACTTGCCAAGTTGAAGAAACTTGCTTTCAAAAACCAGTAGTAGAGTTTGCAGTAGGACGTAGAAGGATTCGATTCCTAAAATACTAGGCGTCAGGAAGCGATTTTCCGTCAGGGTTTGAAAACTAATGGTTGAAATCCCAGTCGCGATGGCTACCAAGAGATAAACGATGATCTTTTGGGAACGCAGATTCCAAGCGAAGGTGGACAGGTGGGTGATGGGCCAAAAGTAGAGAAAGCAAGCTCCGATGGCCAGAATAATGAGAAGCCAGAAGAGTTTGGTATGTTTGCTTTTAGACTGCATCTTTTCGTCCCCCTCTCCATAGAAGTAGGATAAAGACGAGGCTACCAATGATTCCTAGCAAGAGACTGACAGATAACTCATAGGGCCGAATCAGAACTCGGGATAGGATGTCGCAGGCCAGAACTAGATTGGCACCGACTAGTGCGACCATGAGTTTGGTCTGGCTTAGATTATCTCCATAGCGCTTGCGAACAAGATTTGGAACGATGACCCCGAGAAATGGCAAGCCACCCACGGTAATCATGGTGACACTTGTCGTTAGCGCCACCAGAAAGAGGGCCAGTTTTTCAAGTAGGGAGTATGAAATCCCCAAACTCTCGCTGGTTTCTTTCCCTAGATTCATGATGGTAAAAGTTTGGGATAATTTCCAAACGGCTATCAGGATAATGAGGCCTAAGAAAAGCCATTCATACTGATGGGTCTGAATCATGGAGAAGGAGCCCTGGGTCCAGGCAGTCATACTCTGAACCAGATTGAAACGATAGGCGACAACTTCTGTCACAGAACCGATAATTCCACTATAGATGATCCCAATCAGAGGCAACATCCACCTTTCCTTTATAGTAAAAATGGTCATAAAGGCTAGGAAGAAGAGGGTGAATACGATGGATGAAACAAAAGCGAAGAGCATCTTTTGGGTCAGGCTAGCCGACGGAAAGACAAAGAGGCTCAATACCATTCCTAGTTTGGCAGCTTCAGTGGTTCCAACTGTACTCGGAGCAGCAAACTGATTTTGAGTGATAGTCTGCATGAGAAGTCCTGCCATACTCATACTAGAGGCCGTCAGGAGAATACTGATGGTTCTTGGGAGACGGGACTCTTGAAAGAGAAGCCAAGTTTCATGATCCAGAGAAAAGAGTTTTCCCCATGAAAAATCACTGGTCCCAATGCTAATAGAGAGAAAGACTAGGAGTAGAAGTAAGCCAATTAAATAATGAGAAAGTTTCATACCCCATCCTTTTATGTAGATTTGGTATCGAAAGATACCTGCGGATATTACTGTAACACGATTTCTTTAATCTGTCAATAAATTTTCTGACAATTTAATGAATAAAACAAGGAGAGAGCGCCAAGGCTTTCTCCTTTGTTATCCTATTCCAAAATGTTTTTGCCTTCTTTAACACGCCAATGATAATCTGATAAAATAATATCTTCGAGGGAGTAGCTAGCCTTCCAATCAAGATATTTTTTAGCTTTTGATGCGTCTGCTAGGACGCTAGCTGGGTCACCAGCACGGCGAGCAACAATTTCGTGTGGTATTTTTTGATTCAGTAATTCTTCAGCAGTTTTAAAGATTTCTTTGACGGTATAGCCTTTTTCAGTTCCTAAGTTAAAGATTTGAGAAGAACTGTCTTCTTGAAAGAGGTAGTTCATTCCTTTAACATGAGCCTGTGCAAGATCCAAGACATGAATGTAATCTCGAATACATGAACCATCACGTGTATCGTAGTCATCTCCAAATATTTTCAGGCTATCATTTTGTCCCAATGCGGCCTTGTTGATATTGGGAATGATGTGAGTTGGATTTTTCACACGCAGGCCGTTTGAAGCATCCATTTCAGCCCCAGCTACATTAAAGTAACGGAAAATGACATATTTCCAATCGTAGCGATTGGCCATCCAGTAAATCATTCGTTCACCCATCAGTTTTGTTTCTGCATAAGGGTTGACAGGGTCGAGCAGGGTATCTTCAGTTGCTGGCTTGTCAATACAGTTATTACCATAGAGGGAAGCAGTCGAAGAGAACATGATTTTTTGAATGCCAACTTCAGATAAGACTTTGAGAACTTGGTTCATACCAGCAACATTGGCAGTGAAGTATTTGCTTGGATTTTCAATACTTTCGCTCACAACAATCTCACCCGCACAATGAAGAACAGCATCAATCTGATTTTCTTCTAAGTAAGCCTTTAAGGCGCTAGCATCATAAACATCCAGTTGTTTAAAGCTAGCACGACTATCTACAGCTGAACGATTTCCTGTAGAGAGATTATCTAGAACATGTACCTGATAGCCAGCATTTAAAAGAGCTTTAACGGTATGGGAGCCAATGTAGCCAGCTCCACCTGTAACAAGAATTGTTTTGGTCATGATTTTTTCCTTTTCCTAGTTTTGTACTATTTTAAAGAAATAAGAAGACAAAGTCAACTATTTTCTGCAAATTTCATGAAAAACTGAACAAATATAGCATTGAATTGTTTTGTGTTTGGGAATTAATAGTTTGGTTGGTCTTGGAATAGTTCTTAGATTTCACCTCACATGCAAGAAAATACAAGCTTTTCTAAGATACAGTAAGACTAAGATACTAATTTAGAAATCCACCTTCCCGCTATCCTTCTCCTATAAAAAGTGGTAAAATGGATGAAAGAAAGAAGGAACTGAAATGACAACATTATTTTCAAAAATCAAAGAAGTAACAGAACTTGCTGCGATCTCAGGTCATGAAGCACCTGTCCGTGCTTATCTTCGTGAAAAGTTGACACCGCACGTGGATGAAGTGGTGACAGATGGCTTGGGTGGTATTTTTGGTATCAAGCATTCAGAAGCTACGGATGCGCCTCGCGTCTTGGTCGCTTCTCACATGGATGAAGTTGGTTTTATGGTCAGCGAGATTAAGCCAGATGGCACCTTCCGTGTGGTTGAAATTGGTGGTTGGAATCCTATGGTAGTCAGCAGCCAACGTTTCAAACTCCTGACTCGTGACGGTCGTGAAATTCCTGTGATTTCGGGTTCTGTCCCTCCACATTTGACTCGTGGAAAGGGTGGACCAACCATGCCAGCCATTGCAGATATCGTCTTTGATGGTGGCTTTGTGGATCAAGCTGAGGCAGAAAGCTTTGGCATCCGTCCTGGCGACACCATCGTACCAGATAGCTCTGCAATCTTGACGGTCAATGAAAAAAATATCATCTCAAAAGCTTGGGACAACCGCTACGGTGTTCTTATGGTAAGTGAGCTAGCTGAAGCCTTGTCAGGTCAAAAACTTGGCAATGAACTCTATCTTGGCTCGAACGTCCAAGAAGAAGTTGGTCTCCGTGGTGCTCATACATCTACAACCAAGTTTGATCCAGAAGTCTTCCTAGCAGTTGATTGCTCCCCAGCAGGTGATGTTTATGGAGGTCAAGGCAAGATTGGAGATGGAACCCTGATTCGTTTCTACGACCCAGGTCACTTGCTTCTCCCAGGTATGAAGGATTTCCTTTTGACAACGGCTGAAGAAGCTGGAATCAAGTACCAATACTACTGTGGTAAAGGCGGAACAGACGCTGGCGCAGCTCATTTGAAAAATGGTGGTGTCCCATCAACAACAATCGGTGTTTGCGCTCGTTATATCCATTCTCACCAAACCCTTTACGCTATGGATGACTTCCTAGAAGCGCAAGCTTTCTTACAAGCCTTGGTGAAAAAATTGGATCGTTCAACGGTTGATTTGATTAAACATTATTAAACCATAAGGGAGGTGGTAGGGATGGTAGAACCAAACCTAGAAAGCCTTGTAAAAGATCTTTACAATCATGCTCGACATGATTTGAGTGAAGATTTAGTTGTTGCTCTCCTAGAGACTGCTAAAAAACTGCCTACTACAAATGAGCAATTGCTGGCAGTCCGTCTCTCAGGCCTGGTCAATCGTGAATTGCTCAAGAATCCTAGACATCCGGCACCTGAGTTGCTCAACTTGGCTCGCTTTATCAAGAGAGAAGAAACCAAGTACAGAGGAACCGCAGCTTCTGCGCTTATGTATGGGGAGATTTTTAAAATGCTTTGATTCCATTGTGAATCAAAGCATTTTTCTATATAGTAGAAAAGAAATTCTTACTTAGGAAAAAGCGAAAAGCCATCCCATTCAGGATAGCTTCTTGGTTCTTAGATTTGTTCTGCAAAAACCTTTTCGGCAAGGTTCATAGCGTGGTCTGATACACGAGTGTAGTGTGAGATGATATCGATAAAGTTGACCCCAGCTTGTGTTGAACATTCGCCTTTGTTGAGGCGTTTGATGTGGGTTTTTCTGAGAACACGTTCTATGTTATTGATTGCTTCATGGCGTTCTACAAGACTGCGTGCTTTTTCAATATCATTGTTTTCCACACTATCCAGAGCATCTTTGATAAAGTCACTAGTTTGACGATAAACTTCCTCTAATTCTTTCAAGGCGGCATCAGAAAATTCAACATTTTTCCGTTGAAGATAGTCAGTCAGATTGAGTAGAGCCTCCGCGTGGTCTCCAATCCTTTCCAAATCACGGGAGGAATCAAGGATATTGGTGAGCACTTCGCTTTCTTTTTGACTGAGAGCTTCGCTTGAAAGGGCAATGAGATAACGTGTTAATTGCTCATCGATGGTGTTAATGGCTTCTTCGGTTTTATGCCCTTTTTCAGCAATTTTTTCATCCAAGTCAATGATATACTTATAGGAAAGGTCAAAGGCTTTAGCAGCGTAGTTTCCTAAGTGCAAGAGCTCTTTCTTAGCATTTCCGAGAGCGATAGATGGGGCTTGTTTGATGAAATGTTCATCAAGATATAAGGGTTCGTATTTGACAACCTCGTCCTCTCCAGGAATAATCTTGGTTACAAAGTAAGCCAGAGCTCCGATAAATGGAAATTGAACAATGGTGTTGGTAATATTAAAGGTTCCGTGAGCAAAGGCGATGGTCATTTCTGGTGCTAGATTTAGCGTAGATTCAAACCATTGAATCAAGCCAGTGAAAGGTACAAGGAAGACAATACAGATAACCGTACCAATCACGTTAAAGGCGACATGGGCACCAGCAACACGTTTGGCAGCGATATTGGCTCCAAGAGAAGCAATAATAGCTGTAATGGTCGTTCCGATATTGTCACCAAATAGAACTGGCAAAGCTCCTTGCAGGTCAATCAGATTGCTGGCGTAGAGGTTTTGTAAAATCCCGATGGTAGCCGAGGAAGCTTGAATTAGCAAGGTCAAGCCGGTACCGACAAAGACACCCAAAACAGGATTCTTACTTAGCTCAATCATATAGTCTTTAAAGACCTGTAAATCTTTGAGTGGAGCCATTGCACCGTTCATGAGATTGAGGGCGAAAAAGATACCACCGACACCAAAGAGGATGCGTCCGATATTATTGACTGTCCGATTTTTTGTAAAGAAGAGGCAGACAGCACCGATAAAGAGCATAGGCAGGGCATAGTCACCTAGTTTAAACCCAATAAGAAAGGATGTGACTGTTGTCCCAATATTAGCCCCCATGACAATTCCGATAGCCTGACGTAAGGTTAGGAGACCGGCACTGACTAGGCCGACTGTGATAACTGTTACACCAGAACTAGACTGAATTAGAGCAGTCATCCCAATACCAACCAGAACTCCAAAGAAAGGATTGCTAGTATATTTGTCAATGTAAAAACGAAGGCGATCTCCAGCAGCTTGTTGCAAACCGTCCCCCATGGTCTTGATACTATATAAGAATAGTCCCAGACCACCTAAAAAGTGAAATAAAATTTCCTGCCAATTAATGGACATTTCTTTTTCCTCCGAAAAATAATCGCGGAATATCTCCTATTCTATTTTAAAGGATAAAAGTAAATCTAACAAGTGTTAAGCTAAGATTTTAGAAAGAAAATTCGGTAGAAAAAGCAAAAATAATAGACTCTAGCATGTCACAAAGATTAAATATCGAAAAATCTTGTGAAATCTTTCCTTATATTTCCAAAGTGTGATATAATAGTTTCGAATAAAATAAATAAAGGGGTTTTTGTAACATGGCAAAACTTACTGTTAAAGACGTTGACTTGAAAGGTAAAAAAGTCCTCGTTCGTGTTGACTTCAACGTACCATTGAAAGATGGTGTAATCACTAACGACAACCGTATCACAGCAGCTCTTCCAACTATTAAGTACATCATCGAACAAGGTGGACGTGCAATTCTTTTCTCTCACCTTGGACGTGTGAAAGAAGAAGCTGATAAAGCTGGTAAATCACTTGCTCCTGTAGCAGCAGACTTGGCAGCAAAACTTGGTCAAGATGTTGTGTTCCCTGGTGTCACTCGTGGTGCTGAATTGGAAGCGGCAATCAACGCTCTTGAAGATGGACAAGTTCTATTGGTTGAAAACACTCGTTACGAAGATGTTGACGGCAAAAAAGAATCTAAAAACGATCCTGAACTTGGTAAATACTGGGCATCGCTTGGAGATGGTATCTTCGTAAACGATGCATTCGGTACAGCTCACCGTGCACACGCATCTAACGTTGGTATCTCAGCAAACGTTGAAAAAGCAGTTGCTGGTTTCCTTCTTGAAAACGAAATTGCCTACATCCAAGAAGCAGTTGAAACTCCAGAACGTCCATTCGTAGCCATCCTTGGTGGTTCAAAAGTTTCAGACAAGATTGGTGTTATCGAAAACTTGCTTGAAAAAGCTGATAAAGTCCTTATCGGTGGTGGTATGACTTACACATTCTACAAAGCACAAGGTATCGAAATCGGTAACTCACTTGTAGAAGAAGACAAATTGGATGTTGCGAAAGCTCTTCTTGAAAAAGCAAACGGTAAATTGATCTTGCCAGTTGACTCAAAAGAAGCTAACGCATTTGCTGGTTACACTGAAGTGCGTGACACTGAAGGTGAAGCAGTTTCTGAAGGCTTCCTTGGTCTTGACATCGGTCCAAAATCTATCGCTAAATTTGACGAAGCTTTGACTGGTGCCAAAACAGTTGTATGGAATGGACCTATGGGTGTATTTGAAAACCCAGACTTCCAAGCTGGTACAATCGGTGTGATGGACGCTATCGTGAAACAACCAGGAGTTAAATCAATCATCGGTGGTGGTGACTCAGCTGCTGCAGCGATCAACCTTGGACGTGCAGATAAATTCTCATGGATCTCTACTGGTGGTGGAGCATCAATGGAACTTCTCGAAGGTAAAGTTCTTCCAGGACTTGCAGCCTTGACAGAAAAATAAGATTTTATAAATGAATCAAAGAAGAGAGGGATGAAGATTCCTCTTTTCTTTTACTCAAAATAAAAACGCTTCCTCACAACTATTCCTCATAAAATTACCCAAATTATGATAAAATGGAAATAGAAAGTTTAGATTATGAGTTATTTTAAAAAATATAAATTCGATAAATCCCAGTTCAAACTTGGTATGCGAACCTTTAAAACAGGTATTGCTGTTTTTCTAGTTCTCTTGATTTTTGGCTTTTTTGGTTGGAAAGGTCTTCAAATTGGTGCTTTGACAGCCGTTTTTAGCCTGAGGGAGAGTTTTGATAAGAGTGTCCATTTTGGGACTTCGCGTATTCTTGGAAATAGTATCGGTGGCCTCTATGCCCTGGTCTTCTTCTTATTAAATACCTTTTTCCACGAAGCCTTTTGGGTGACCTTGGTAGTTGTTCCAATCTGCACCATGTTAACCATTATGACAAATGTAGCCATGAATAACAAAGCAGGTGTCATAGGTGGTGTAGCAGCTATGTTAATCATTACCTTATCGATTCCGAGTGGTGAAACGATTTTGTACGTGTTTGCGCGTGTATCAGAAACGTTCATGGGAGTTTTTGTCGCAATTCTCGTAAATTACGATATTGATCGTATTCGGCTCTTTTTAGAGAAAAAAGAAAAATAATGTTACATTTTATAACATTATCAATTGACGTTTGTCTTTTTTTAGACTATAATAGACAGAAAGAAGGAAATTGTAAATGAAGGAAAAAGAATTTCGCCGAAATATGGCTGTTTTTCCTATCGGCAGTGTTATGAAGTTGACCGATCTATCGGCGCGTCAGATTCGTTATTATGAAGATCAAGAGTTGATCAAACCTGATCGAAACGAAGGAAACCGTCGCATGTATTCCTTGAATGACATGGATCGTCTGCTTGAAATCAAAGATTATATCTCTGAAGGTTATAATATCGCTGCCATTAAGAAAAAATATGCTGAACGTGAAGCGAAATCCAAGAAAGCGGTGAGTCAGACTGAGGTGCGCCGTGCACTTCACAATGAACTCCTCCAACAGGGTCGCTTTGCTTCAGTACAGTCACCTTTTGGTCGCGGTTAGGCAACCGCAAGTAGTCATACATTAAGGAGAAAACTCATGCCAATCACAGCTGCAGATATTCGTCGTGAAGTCAAGGAAAAAAATGTTACCTTTATCCGTCTCATGTTCTCAGATATTTTAGGAACCATGAAAAACGTCGAAATTCCTGCTACAGATGAACAGTTAGATAAGGTCTTGTCAAATAAGGCTATGTTTGATGGATCTTCTATCGAAGGTTTTGTACGTATCAATGAGTCAGATATGTACTTGTACCCTGACTTGGATACATGGACAGTCTTCCCTTGGGGAGATGAAAATGGAAGTGTTGCAGGTTTGATCTGTGATGTCTATACAACAGAAGGTGAACCATTTGCAGGGGACCCTCGTGGCAATTTGAAACGTGCTCTTCGTCACATGGAAGAAGTAGGATTCAAGTCCTTCAACCTTGGACCAGAGCCAGAATTCTTCCTATTTAAGTTGGATGAAAATGGAGATCCAACACTTGAAGTGAATGACAAGGGTGGCTACTTTGATTTGGCGCCTACTGACCTTGCGGACAATACACGTCGTGAGATTGTAAATGTCTTGACCAAAATGGGATTTGAAGTAGAAGCCAGTCACCACGAGGTTGCTGTTGGACAGCATGAGATTGACTTTAAGTATGATGAAGTCCTCCGTGCTTGTGATAAGATTCAAATCTTTAAGCTCGTTGTTAAAACCATTGCTCGCAAACACGGACTTTACGCAACCTTTATGGCAAAACCAAAATTTGGTATTGCCGGATCAGGTATGCACTGTAATATGTCCTTGTTTGATGCAGAAGGAAACAATGCCTTCTTTGATCCAAATGATCCAAAAGGAATGCAGTTGTCAGAAACGGCCTACCATTTCCTTGGTGGTTTGATCAAACATGCCTACAACTATACTGCCATCATGAACCCAACGGTTAACTCATACAAACGTTTGGTTCCAGGTTATGAAGCGCCGGTTTACATTGCTTGGGCTGGTCGTAACCGTTCGCCACTTGTGCGCGTGCCTGCTTCACGTGGTATGGGAACTCGTCTTGAGTTGCGTTCAGTGGATCCGATGGCAAACCCATATATCGCGATGGCTGTGCTGTTGGAAGTTGGTTTGCATGGTATTGAAAATAAAATTGAAGCACCAGCTCCTATCGAAGAAAATATCTACATCATGACAGCAGAAGAGCGTAAGGAAGCTGGTATTACAGACCTTCCATCAACTCTTCACAACGCTTTGAAAGCTCTGACTGAAGATGAAGTTGTCAGAGCAGCTCTTGGAGAACATATCTATACTAGTTTCCTTGAAGCTAAACGAATTGAATGGGCAAGTTATGCAACCTTCGTTTCACAATGGGAAATTGATAACTATTTAGATCTTTACTAATATAGAAGAAAGATTGCCTGTGGGTGATCTTTTTTCTTGTGTTTTATATCGAGGTGTGATATATTTTATATAACGAAGTGCGATGTATCGAACTGGATAGGAGGTAGCTATAAATGGAATTAACGGATAAGATTCGTCGAGTTTATCTTCCCATGACGGAAACGGGTTTTTATATCTTGTTCTGTCTGCAAAAGGAGAACCATGGCTATGGTATTACCCAAAAAGTTAAAGAAATGACAGATTCACAGGTTTTTATTAGTCCTGGAACTATGTATGGAACCTTGTCAAAAATGGAAAAGGATGGTTTGATTTCCTTTGTCCGAGAAGAGGAAAAACGGAAAATCTACCAGATTACAGACTTGGGGCGTAAAGTCTTAGATATTGAATTGAAACGTATTGAACGGCTCTATAGAAACAGTCGGGAGGAAGGATGATGGAAAAGAAAATTGTTAATCGAATTTTTACCATTGCGGATTATGATAGAGAGGTTTTATATCTTAGAAAAATGCATGCTGAGGGCTGGAAACTTAAGGAAGTAAGCTACTCTAACTTAGTAGTTGCGGTTAAGTATACTTTTGAAAAGTGCCAACCGGAGCAAGTGTCTTATCAGTTGGACCTTTATCCCATGAAAAAATCAGAGAGAGCCTCCTATTTACAACTATTTAAAGACTGTGGCTGGGAGCATATTACAGACTTTAATGGTTTTTCCTACTTTAGAAAGCTTCATTCTGGAATTGAGTCGGATGCAGAGTTTGAAATTTATAATGATGCGGCCGGCAAGTTAGCTATGGTCAAACGTATTTTAACAATGCGGATGATTCCTATTTTGCTTCTCTTTTTGCTTATCTTTTCGGCTCTACTACCGGTTTTCTCACAGTTTGTCAGTGGAGCTAGTTCTTTCAGTTGGGACATGTTTTTGATTGTCTTAATAGATTTTGTTTTATTGATAATTCATGCGATTCAGATTTCTTATATTCTTTGGAGATTGAGTCAAAAGTGGAAAGAATTATCTGATAAATAAAAGCATGTATGTTTGCTAATTTGGAGGTCAGACAATGAATAGTAAAGTACAATTTAAGATTTTTACGATTCTTGATGAGAACAAGAAAGAAGAATATTTACATGAGATGCATTTAAAAGGTTGGAGGTATAGAACTAGTCGTTTTGGTTTTTTCTATTTTGAAGAGTGTCAACCAGACGATATCATCTACCGTATCTATGATTCTAGATTTCTTAAAAAATATAAGCATGAACTGCAAGATTTTAGAAATAGAGGTTGGGAATTGATAGGAGCAGGTTCTTGTTCGATTCTTCGTAAATCGTCTTCTGATTTACTTCCAGAGGATCAAGTCTATATGAGTAAGGGGCTTAGATGGGAAGTTATGCGATATAGACTTCGTTCGTGTACAGCTGTTTTCTTAGGTGGTCTTGTTGCTTGTTTGGTTCTATATCGAGAAACCCTTTCTCAATCCTTCTTTGTAATCTTTGTCTTATATGTTCTTATGTTTTCTTACCTAATCTATGGTTATTTCAGATTAAAAAGGAAATATCAAGTAGGTGGATAGTAAAGTTCTAGGTCTTTAGACTGATTTTTAGCACTCTTGACAAAAGAGTGCTAATTTTTTGAGTTTTTGTCTTGACATTCTCTTTTAAGGGTGTATAATAGAATCATGAGTTAGCACTTGAGTGTATCGAGTGCTAATTGATCAGACAGAGAGGAGTGATGAGATGGTTACAGAGCGTCAGCAGGATATTTTAAATCTGATTATTGACATCTTTACCAAAACGCACGAACCTGTCGGATCCAAAGCCTTGCAAGAGTCTATTAACTCTAGCAGTGCAACCATTCGTAATGATATGGCAGCTCTAGAAAAGCAAGGTTTGCTTGAAAAGGCTCATACTTCAAGTGGTCGGATGCCAAGTATTGCTGGTTTTCAGTACTATGTGAAACACTCACTGGATTTTGACCGATTGGCTGAAAATGAGGTTTATGAGATTGTCAAAGCCTTTGATCAGGAATTCTTCAAATTGGAGGATATTCTGCAAGAGGCTGCTAATCTACTGACAGACTTGAGTGGCTGTACGGTAGTAGCACTGGATGTTGAGCCGAGCAGGCAACGTTTGACAGCCTTTGATATCGTTGTTTTGGGGCAACATACAGCCTTGGCAGTATTTACCCTAGACGAGTCTCGAACGGTTACCAGTCAGTTTCTGATTCCAAGGAACTTCTTGCAGGAAGATTTGCTGAAACTGAAGGCAATCATTCAGGAACGTTTCCTCGGCCACACCGTTCTAGATATTCACTACAAGATTCGGACGGAGATTCCGCAGATTATCCAGCGTTACTTCACAACAACGGATAATGTGATTGATCTCTTTGAACACATTTTTAAGGAAATGTTCAATGAAAATATTGTGGTGGCGGGCAAGGTCAATCTCTTGAATTTTGCCAATCTGGAAGCTTATCAGTTCTTTGACCAACCGCAAAAGGTGGCTCTGGAGATTCGTGAGGGGCTGCGTGAAGATCAGATGCAAAACGTCCGTGTTGCAGACAGTCAAGAATCCTGTCTAGCTGACCTAGCGGTGATTAGTAGCAAGTTCCTCATTCCTTATCGGGGAGTTGGAATTCTAGCCATTATCGGCCCCGTCAATCTGGATTACCAGCAGCTAATCAACCAAGTCAATGTGGTCAACCGTGTTTTGACCATGAAGTTGACAGATTTTTACCGCTACCTCAGCAGTAATCATTACGAAGTACATTAAGATTGAAATCATTAAAGGAGGCGAAAATGGTCCAAGATATAAAAAATGAAGAAGTAGAAGAAGTCCAAGAAGAGGAAGTTGTGGAAACAACTGAAGAAACGACTCCTGAGAAATCTGAGTTGGACTTGGCAAATGAACGTGCAGATGAGTTCGAGAACAAATACCTTCGTGCTCATGCAGAAATGCAAAATATCCAACGCCGTGCCAATGAAGAGCGTCAAAATTTGCAACGTTATCGTAGCCAAGACTTGGCAAAAGCAATCTTACCATCGCTCGACAACCTTGAGCGCGCACTTGCAGTTGAAGGTTTGACAGACGACGTTAAAAAAGGATTGGAGATGGTGCAAGAAAGCTTGATTCACGCTTTGAAAGAAGAAGGAATCGAAGAAATCGCAGCTGACGGCGAATTTGACCATAACTACCATATGGCTATCCAAACTCTCCCAGCAGACGATGAACACCCAGCAGATACCATCGCCCAAGTATTCCAAAAAGGCTACAAACTCCATGACCGTATCCTACGCCCAGCCATGGTGGTGGTTTATAATTAGGATACAAAGCCCGTAAAAAGCTCACAGTAAAAATAGGAGATTGACGAAGTGTTCGATGAACACAAGAAAATCTATCTTTTTTACTCAGAGCTTAGGGCGTGTTCGATTAGGCAATTCTGACGGTAGCTAAAGCAACTCGTCAGAAAACGGCAATCGCTATGGCGTTTGCCTAGCCTCCTTACTAACTCGTCGTCGAAATAAAATCGATTTCGACTCCTCGTGTCGCAATTTACATAATAGAAAACTTGTCCGAAACGACACTAAACTATGAAGAAAGATAAAAAAGTAGTTCAGCTTTGCAATAGTGAGCGAAGCGAACCAAAGACGATACTCTTCGCCGTGGCGCTATTTGCGCAAACTTTGAGACCTTAGGCTCAAAGTTTAGTCAAAGAGATTGACGAGGTCAAGCTCTGACGGCGCCGCCACTTAAGAAGAGTGTCAAAAAGAAAAATAGAATATAAAATTTAAGGAGAAAAACACATGTCTAAAATTATCGGTATTGACTTAGGTACAACAAACTCAGCAGTTGCAGTTCTTGAAGGAACTGAAAGCAAAATCATCGCAAACCCAGAAGGAAACCGCACAACTCCATCTGTAGTATCATTTAAAAACGGCGAAATCATCGTTGGTGACGCTGCAAAACGTCAAGCAGTTACAAACCCAGATACAGTTATCTCTATCAAATCTAAGATGGGAACTTCTGAAAAAGTTTCTGCAAATGGAAAAGAATACACTCCACAAGAAATCTCAGCTATGATCCTTCAATACTTGAAAGGCTACGCTGAAGACTACCTTGGTGAAAAAGTAACCAAAGCAGTTATCACAGTTCCTGCTTACTTCAACGACGCTCAACGTCAAGCAACAAAAGACGCTGGTAAAATCGCTGGTCTTGAAGTAGAACGTATTGTCAACGAACCAACTGCAGCCGCTCTTGCTTACGGTTTGGACAAGACTGATAAAGAAGAAAAAATCTTGGTATTTGACCTTGGTGGTGGTACATTCGACGTCTCTATCCTTGAATTGGGTGACGGTGTCTTCGACGTATTGTCAACTGCAGGGGACAACAAACTTGGTGGTGACGACTTTGACCAAAAAATCATTGACCACTTGGTAGCAGAATTCAAGAAAGAAAACGGTATTAACTTGTCTACTGACAAGATGGCAATGCAACGTTTGAAAGATGCAGCTGAAAAAGCGAAGAAAGACCTTTCTGGTGTAACTTCAACTCAAATCAGCTTGCCATTTATCACTGCTGGTGAGGCTGGACCTCTTCACTTGGAAATGACCTTGACTCGTGCGAAATTTGACGATTTGACTCGTGACCTTGTAGAACGTACAAAAGTTCCAGTTCGTCAAGCACTTTCAGATGCAGGTTTGAGCTTGTCAGAAATCGACGAAGTTATCCTTGTTGGTGGTTCAACTCGTATCCCAGCCGTTGTAGAAGCTGTTAAGGCTGAAACTGGTAAAGAACCAAACAAATCAGTGAACCCTGACGAAGTAGTTGCTATGGGTGCGGCTATCCAAGGTGGTGTGATTACTGGTGATGTCAAAGACGTAGTCCTTCTTGACGTAACACCATTGTCACTTGGTATCGAAACAATGGGTGGTGTCTTCACAAAACTCATCGACCGCAACACAACTATTCCAACATCTAAATCACAAGTCTTCTCAACTGCGGCAGACAACCAACCAGCCGTTGATATCCACGTTCTTCAAGGTGAACGCCCAATGGCAGCAGATAACAAGACTCTTGGACGCTTCCAATTGACAGATATTCCAGCTGCACCTCGTGGAATTCCTCAAATCGAAGTAACATTTGACATCGACAAGAACGGTATCGTGTCTGTTAAGGCCAAAGACCTTGGAACTCAAAAAGAACAAACAATTGTTATCCAATCTAACTCAGGTTTGACTGATGAAGAAATCGACCGCATGATGAAAGATGCAGAAGCAAACGCTGAAGCAGATAAGAAACGTAAAGAAGAAGTTGACCTTCGTAACGAAGTAGACCAAGCGATCTTTGCGACTGAAAAGACAATCAAGGAAACTGAAGGCAAAGGATTCGACGCAGAACGTGACGCTGCCCAAGCTGCCCTTGATGACCTTAAGAAAGCTCAAGAAGACAACAACTTGGACGATATGAAAGCAAAACTTGAAGCATTGAATGAAAAAGCTCAAGGCCTTGCTGTTAAACTCTACGAACAAGCCGCAGCAGCCCAACAAGCTCAAGCAGGAGCAGAAGGCGCACAAGCAACAGGAAACGCAGGCGATGACGTCGTAGACGGAGAGTTTACGGAAAAATAAGATGCAAAGCCCGTTAAAACCTCACAGTGAAAATAGGAAATCTGACGCAGAAACTTTAGTTTCTAGAAAGATTTGTCTTTTTCACCAAGAGGTTAGGGAGTGCTCGATTTAGCATTACCAGTTTGATTTTTAAAACTCGAACGTCGTAATGATAGGAAGAAATCCAGAGGTTGCAACCCAGCCTCTGTTTTTCGATAAAAAGGGTCTAAACCTGATTTATTTGGGGTTTGTCTCATCAATATGAAATACAGGAATTGAACCCGACCTAAATGGTGGTTCGATTCAGAACATCAATAGAAAGGAACAAGGAGTGTTCGAGTAATTGAACACGGGTTCCCAAATTTCTTACTCAATATAACAGAAAGGAATTGAACCTGACCTAAATCGAGGTTTGATTCAAAATATCAATAGAAAGGAACAAAGGTGTTCAGGGAATTGAACACGGGCTACGGACTGTGCCAAAAAGATAGTTTTTTCTAGGACGCAAGCGTCCGTCGTCAAAACCCCTATTTTGGCTGTGTCCGTTTGACGCCCTTTGTATCTTGAATTATGAACAATACTGAATTTTATGATCGTCTGGGGGTGTCAAAAAACGCTTCGGCAGACGAAATCAAAAAGGCTTATCGTAAGCTTTCCAAAAAATACCACCCAGATATCAACAAGGAGCCTGGTGCTGAGGAAAAGTACAAGGAAGTTCAAGAAGCCTATGAGACTTTGAGTGACGATCAAAAACGTGCAGCCTATGACCAATATGGTGCTGCTGGAGCCAACGGTGGCTTTGGAGGCTTTGGTGGTGGAGCTGGCGGTTTCAATGGGGCAGGAGGCTTCGGTGGTTTTGAAGATATCTTCTCAAGTTTCTTCGGCGGAGGCGGTGCTTCACGCAATCCAAATGCTCCTCGTCAGGGGGATGACCTCCAGTATCGTGTGAATTTGACTTTTGAAGAAGCTATTTTTGGAGCTGAAAAAGAGGTTAAGTACAATCGTGAAGCAAGCTGTAGTACATGTAATGGCTCAGGTGCTAAGCCAGGAACAAGTCCAGTCACTTGTGGACGCTGTCATGGTGCTGGTGTCATTAACGTCGATACACAGACTCCGCTTGGTATGATGCGTCGCCAAGTAACCTGTGATGTCTGTCATGGTCGCGGAAAAGAAATCAAAGATCCATGTATAACCTGTCATGGAACAGGGCATGAAAAACAAGCGCATAGCGTACATGTGAAAATTCCTGCTGGTGTGGAAACAGGTCAACAAATTCGCCTAGCAGGTCAAGGTGAAGCAGGATTTAACGGTGGACCTTATGGGGACTTGTATGTAGTGGTTTCTGTGGAAGCCAGCGATAAATTTGAACGTGAAGGAACCACTATCTTCTATAATCTGAACCTTAACTTTGTCCAAGCAGCTCTTGGTGATACAGTTGATATTCCAACTGTTCACGGTGATGTTGAATTGGTTATCCCAGAGGGAACTCAGACTGGTAAGAAATTCCGTTTACGTGGTAAGGGAGCTCCGAGTCTTCGTGGTGGTGCTGTTGGTGACCAATACGTTACCGTTAATGTCGTAACACCGACAGGCTTGAACGACCGTCAAAAAGTAGCCTTGAAAGAATTCGCAGCTGCAGGTGATTTAAAAGTCAATCCAAAGAAAAAAGGCTTCTTTGACCATATTAAAGATGCCTTTGATGGAGAATAAAGTAAAAAGAGCCGATGAGCTCTTTTTGTTTATAGATTTTTTAAGACTTTCCTTAAGTAATGACGGACGGTAGCGCCCTTCTTCGAAGTTCCATACCTAAACTTTGAGCCTAGGTCTCAAAGTTTCCGAACACCTGAAACCAAGCTATTTCAGGTGTTTTCATTACGGCGGAAAGTCTGGGAAAGTCTTCGATTTAGTTATGAAACGGTGAATGATACTCTTCAAAAATCTCTTCAAACCACGTCAGCGTCGACTTGTCGTACTCAAGTACTACCTGCGTCTAGCTTTCTAGTTTGCCCTTTGATTTTTATTGAGTATGAGTTTTCTAAATTATGATGTATAGTTGATGGGATATAACTTGTTTACCTTTTAAAAAAGAGCCGATTGGCTCTTTTTACTTATCTTTAAGTTCCTGTGTTTCTTTGATCACAGCTAGTCTAGTCTGGATATCTTTTTCCAAGACCTTAAACTTGTAAGTCAGGTCTTCTTGGTATTCCTTGATGAGTTCTTTTTGTTGGTCGATGATTTGCAGGCTGTTTTGGATAATATCCACATCATCCTTGATAGCTTGAACGCGGTCAGTGGTATTCAAGACTTCATCTGTGATGGTTTGGCGATTTTTTGTGATCAGATAACTTCCAGCTGCAGCTCCTGCAAATAACAGTAGGTTGGATAATTTCATGGCAACTCCTTAGGCGTTTTTGATAGTTTCAGCAACTTGAGCAAGTTTGTCAAAGTCTGGTTCGTGGGCGATAAAATCAATCTTGAGGTCATCGTCTGCACTGTAGCGAGGCACGAGGTGAACGTGGGTATGAAAGACGGTTTGTCCTGCGATTTCTTCACAGTTGGCAATGATATTCATACCAGCAGCCTTGGTAGCTTTCATGACTTTTTGAGCTACTTTTGGTACTTGGGCAAAGAGTTGGCTGGCGCTAGTAGCGTTCATTTCCAAAAGATTGCGATAGTGTTCTTTTGGCACGACCAAGGTATGTCCTGGTGTCACTTGAGAGATATCAAGAAAGGCAAGAACCTGCTCATCTTCGTATACTTTTGAAGCAGGAATTTCCCCTGCGATGATTTTACAAAAAATGCAATCTGACATAAAATCTACCTCTACTGTATTGAATTTTGATATAATATAGCTACATTATACCAGATTTGGAGAAAATATGTTAGAAATTAAAAACCTGACAGGTGGTTATGTTCATGTCCCTGTCTTGAAAGATGTGTCCTTTACTGTTGAAAGTGGGCAGTTGGTCGGTTTGATTGGTCTCAATGGTGCTGGTAAATCGACGACTATCAATGAGATTATCGGTCTGTTGACACCTTATAGTGGTTCCATCAATATCAATGGCTTGACCTTGCAAGAAGACGCGACTAGCTACCGCAAGCAGATTGGCTACATTCCTGAGACACCTAGTCTGTATGAGGAATTGACCCTCAGAGAGCATATCGAAACGGTTGCTATGGCTTATGGTATTGACCAGAAAGTGGCTTTTGATCGAGTGGAACCTTTGTTAAAAATGTTCCGTCTGGACCAGAAATTAGATTGGTTCCCTGTTCATTTTTCAAAAGGGATGAAGCAAAAGGTCATGATTATCTGTGCTTTTGTGGTGGATCCGAGTCTCTTCATCGTGGATGAGCCTTTCCTTGGTCTTGATCCGCTGGCTATTGCGGACTTGATTCAGCTTTTGGAAGTGGAAAAGCAAAAAGGCAAGTCCATTCTCATGAGTACCCACGTGCTGGATTCGGCTGAGAAGATGTGTGATGCTTTTGTCATTCTTCACAAAGGGGAAGTGCGTGCCAAGGGGAATTTAGCGCAACTGCGCGAAGCCTTTGATATGCCTGAGGCTAGTTTGAATGATATTTACTTGGCTCTGACCAAAGAGGAGGAGCTATGAAAGACTTGTTTTTAAAGAGAAAGCAGGCTTTTCGTAAGGAGTGTCTTGGTTATTTGCGCTATGTTCTCAATGACCACTTTGTCTTGTTCCTGCTTGTTCTGCTGGGCTTTCTAGCCTACCAATACAGTCAACTCTTACAACATTTTCCTGAAAATCATTGGCCTATCCTTTTATTTGTAGGAATTACGTCTGTTTTACTTTTGCTTTGGGGAGGAATTGCCACCTATATGGAGGCTCCAGACAAGCTCTTTCTCTTGGTCGGAGAAGAGGAAATCAAACTCCATCTCAAGCGTCAAACTGGCATTTCCCTAGTCTTTTGGCTCTTTGTACAGACCCTTTTCTTGCTTTTATTTGCGCCCCTATTTTTGGCAATGGGTTATGGTTTGCCTGACTTCCTAATCTATGTGCTTTTGTTTGGGTTAGGTAAATATTTCCTCTTTCGTCAAAAGGCCAGCAAATTTTTCACTGAAAATAGACTGGACTGGGACTATGTTATTTCTCAAGAAAGCAAGCGTAAGCAAGTCTTGCTTCGTTTCTTTGCCCTCTTTACGCAGGTCAAGGGAATTTCAAACAGCGTCAAGCGTCGTGCCTATCTGGACTTTATCCTAAAGGCTGTTCAGAAGGTGCCTGGAAAGATTTGGCAAAATCTCTATCTGCGTTCTTATTTGCGAAATGGAGACATCTTTGCCCTCAGCCTTCGTCTGCTCTTGCTTTCCTTGCTGGCGCAGGTCTTTATCGAGCAAGCTTGGATTGCGACAGCAGTGGTAGTTCTCTTTAACTACCTCTTGCTCTTCCAGTTGCTGGGCCTCTATCATGCCTTTGACTACCAGTATTTGACCCAACTCTTTCCACTGGACAAGGGGCAAAAGGAAAAAGGCTTACAGGCTGTAGTCCGAGGATTGACCAGTTTTGTTTTACTTGTGGAATTAGTTGTTGGGTTGATTACCTTCCAAGAAAAACTAGCCCTTCTAGCCTTACTGGGAGCTGGTTTGGTTTTACAAGTTTTGTACCTACCTTATCAGGTAAAACGTCAGATGCAGGACTAACATTTCTTATATGACACTAAAAAAGAAGTTGAGTTCAGTTTGTCTCAACTTCTTTTATTTTCTACAGGATAATGGTTGGTCCGTAGAGACTCAACTTGGTCTTGACTTGGTCAAAGTGGAAGCGGTCATAGGTCCGCCAAGCGGCGCGAGTTGGAGCGTCTGGATTGAGAGCGCTGAGTCCCATGAGAAGACTGGAAGTCTGGTAGAATTTTTCCAGTTCAATCAAGACTCGATTATCCACTGTTTCAGCCTTAGCTAGAAAGCCAAGAATAGAGTTTAATTGCTCCTGAAAGCGGACGTCGTCAGCGGTTGCCTGTTTGCATGCTTGGTAGGCTTTGTTTAAGTCAGTAATCAAAGTCTGAGCTCTTTTGATGGGGTCTGTATCTGTCATGAGAATTCCTCCTCTAATCTGGGTGCTAGTCTTGGTTCTAGCAACTGTATTTTGATACTGTCAGTCTATCACTTTTATCTCCTTTTTCACCATCAAATCTTTAATTGTTCTTGAAATTTCCTGAATGGTACTGTTAAGATTTTATGATAAAATAGTTGTAAGATTATCATGCTTATTTGAGGAACAAGCTACCCTTCAGGAGCGTTAAAGGTCTGTTTAGGATTTGGTGGGCTTGTATCATAGTATTTTTGCTATTCTCTTTTTAGGAAGAAATCGAAACAAGGAGAGTAAGAAGATGAGAATATTTGTTTTAGAAGATGATTTTTCCCAACAGACTAGGATTGAAACGACGATTGAGAAACTCTTGCAAGAACATCAGATCATTCCTAGCTCTTTTGAGGTATTTGGCAAGCCAGACCAGCTGCTGGCAGAGGTGCATGAGAAGGGAGCCCATCAACTATTCTTTTTGGACATTGAGATTCGAAATGAGGAGATGAAGGGTCTGGAAGTGGCTAGAAAGATTCGGGATTGGGATCCTTATGCTCTCATCGTCTTTGTGACGACTCACTCAGAGTTTATGCCCCTGTCTTTTCGCTACCAAGTGTCTGCTTTGGACTACATTGATAAGGCCTTGTCAGCAGAGGAGTTTGAATCTCGTATCGAGACAGCCCTCCTCTATGCCAATAGTCAAGATAGTAAAAGTCTGGCGGAAGATTGTTTTTACTTTAAATCAAAATTTGCCCAATTCCAGTATCCTTTTAAAGAGGTTTATTATCTCGAAACATCGCCCAGAGCCCATCGTGTTATTCTCTATACCAAGACGGACAGGCTGGAATTTACGGCGAGTTTAGAGGAGGTTTTCAAGCAGGAACCTCGTCTCTTGCAGTGCCACCGCTCATTTCTCATCAATCCTGCCAATGTGGTTCGTTTGGATAAGAAAGAAAAACTCCTTTTCTTTCCCAATGGTGGAAGCTGTCTAATCGCGCGTTATAAGGTCAGGGAAGTATCTGAAGCTATCAATAACTTGCATTGAGCTAGGAGAGTTTATGAATATTGCTTGGATATTATTGTATACGCTTATTACTAATGGGCTAAAAATTGTTATTTTCTTTAAGGTAGATGGAATTGGTCTCAATTTTGAGAGAATTTTTAAGGCCTTTCTTTTTAAGCTACTTTTGGCAGTTGTTTTTGTAATGATTAGCTATATAGTAGGAAATGATTATCTATCTTATTTTATGGAACCCTTGTACGGTATAGGTTTGTCTTTCTTACTGTTAAGAGGGCTTCCTAAAAAACTCCTTTTCTTTTATGGTCTCTTTCCAATTATATTGGTGAATCTCTTTTATAGAGGGGTCTCCTATTTTGTGCTTCCATTTTGGGGACAAGAAATTGTAGATAAAGGTAGCAATCCTATCTTTTTATTGATGACGATATTCGTTTGCTTCATAGTTTTAGTCTTTTTGAAATGGTTGGACTATGATTTCACTAACTTGAGAAAGGAGATTCTCGATAAAGGTTTTCAAAAGTCCCTGACCAGGATTAACTGGATAATGGGGGCTTATTATCTAGTGATGCAAAGTCTGTCTTTCTTTGAATATGAACAAGGTATTCAATCAACGACTGTTCGCCATCTGATTCTAGTGTTTTACTTGCTCTTTTTTATGGGGATTATCAAGAAACTGGATACCTATTTGAAGGACAAACTCCATGAGAGATTGGACCAAGAGCAGGCCTTGCGCTACAGAGATATGGAGCGATATAGTCGGCATATAGAGGAACTTTACAAGGAAGTCCGGAGCTTTCGCCATGACTACACTAACCTCTTAACCAGCTTACGTCTGGGCATCGAAGAGGAGGATATGGAGCAGATAAAAGAGGTCTACGACTCCGTCTTAAAGGATTCCAGTGAAAAATTGCAGGACAATAAATATGACCTTGGACGACTCGTGAATGTTCGTGATAAAGCCCTCAAAAGTCTCCTAGCAGGGAAATTTCTAAAAGCCAGAGATAAGAAGATTGTCTTTAATGTCGAAGTTCCAGAGGAGATTCAGGTCGAGGGGATGAGCTTGCTTGATTTTCTAACCATTGTGTCTATCCTTTGTGACAATGCTATTGAAGCTAGTGTAGAAGCCTGTCAACCTCATGTTTCAATCGCCTTTTTAAAAAATGGGGCACAGGAGACCTTTATCATCGAAAACTCCATCAAAGAAGAGGGCATCGATATTTCTGAAATCTTCTCCTTTGGAGCAAGTTCTAAAGGGGAGGAGAGAGGAGTTGGTCTCTATACCGTCATGAAAATTGTGGAAAGCCATCCCAATACCAGTCTCAATACCACCTGCCAAAATCAAGTCTTTCGTCAGGTTTTAACAATTCACTCGATGTCAGTTGATGATTAGAAGATTTGTTGAAAGAAGTACTGCCCAAAGTCATCAATTAAAATACTATAGTATGCGAGGTATATTAAATGAATAAGAAATCCTATTTTGTCATCTGTTCTACGTTGATTATAGCGTCGAATCTTCTCATGATTTCCGTGGTGAACAAGGGAGAAGAAACAGGGAGCAATCTGTTTGTGATTGCTATAGCCTGTGTTATGTTACCAGTCTTTTTATATGCAGTTGAAAACCAACTGACTTCATTGGTAAGAGTAGAATCAATACTCCTGATTCAGTTGACAGTTATATCCCTACTTCGTCTTATCAACAGAATAGGGAGTACGCCTGAAATCCTCAACATTATCATTACCCTTATCGCTTTGGCAAGTGGGACAGCTGCTATCCTTGTTGCGATTATGAGAATATATGAGAACATACGGAAGTGAGGGTGAGTAGTTTTCTATTTTGTATTTTCATATTGTCAAGTTCCCCAGGGCAAGTATGTTTTTCATGCTTGCTTTTAAATTTTTTACAATTCAAGATGTTTTGATGACCATTTATGATTTGAGTGATCCAAGGATAAAATGAGTGCTATACTAGCAGTGTAAAGGGTGTAGCTAAACTAAGATAAAGCATACATTTAGGAGGAAATTTTATGAAGAGAAAAATACTTATCATTTTCATCTTGTATCTGATTATGTCCATCTTTCTTTATCCGCTTAGGGAGAGTATTTGGTATCAGTTATTTTATACCATAGCCTATATGATTGCGGTTGTGATCTATGTTGCTTTAACTAAAAAGAAAGGAGCAAAGAAATGAAAACTTTTCTTGCTAAAAAACGGAACATCTTCCTTGCGAGATTGTTCCTAGGTCAGTTGCCCTTACTTGTCTCCACTTATCTATTTCTATCTCGTCAGTTTTTAAATTTTTCCTTAGTTTTCCAATTTCTCTTAGTGGTTATCAACTTGGCTTCTATTTTGGTCACTGTTTACCTCACTAGGGAAATGAGGATAAGAGAATTTGAAGATGATGATTTGGTTAGTCCTAGAACCAATCAACTCATGTATATCGGCTTGACAGGCTTTATGTCTATTATTTGTTTGTATAGAGGTATCGCAGCAGGAGAATTCTACCAACAATTAATTGCCTATATTGGCGCTATTCTCTGCTTGCTTATCATGCTTCTACTTATTTGGGGCTTGAAGTATTATAAAAAGTAGCTTGCCTTCCTCTTTTATCAGGATATTTGAGTAGAAGGCTCTATTAAAAAGTTCGTGAAATAAATGAATGGAGGTATTTAATATGAAATACAGATTATTTTTTGTTATTTTCTTGAGTAGTGTGTTGAATATTCTTTTAGGGAAATTTTTACAAATCTCTAATGTATCGATTGGGTGGATTGTTCTCTACAGTGGATTATTTGAAGCAGGCGTTTTCCTTCTTGCTAATAAAGGGGTGGCGGTAAAAATCAAGGAAGTAGATATTCGAAATCGCTTGAAATTTATTTTTGGAAAAACCTTATGGTTTCAAATTCTTTTGCTCATCTTTTTGATGGTCAAACTTTATCTTGGTTTGGATGCGAGGTTGATTTTATTCTATGGACATATTTTCATTGTCTTTAATGCCTTAATGTATCTATTATCTAGTAGTCAGGTTAGCCTTAAAAAGAACAAGCTGTCTTCTTAATCTTGTAGTAATAGAGCCTGACAAGGTGAGCCATCCTGCCTTGTAGATAGTAGGAGGAGTTATATGAAAAGACACTCTATTCTTTTCAAAACGAGTGCAATTCTTTCTTATTTGTTCCTGTTTTTCGGATTGTTTTGGACAACCAAATTTTGGAGCAATTATTGGGAGTTCTCGTCTTGGGTAGGAAATCTTATCTGGATTCGAAACATCATCAGCCTTCTCTTTATCTGCTTGATGATTTGGATTTTGGTCAGGTCGGGCCATGCTTATCTCTTTCGCGTCCCTAGGAAAAAGTGGTTGAGTTATTCTATTCTGACGGTGCTAGCCGCTGTTGTACTTATCTGCTTTAACTATCTGACAGCTAGACACGTTCAGGGGACCAATGAAGGTTGGAATTTGTTTATTGCCTATAGTGAGACCAATTTTGCGGAGTTTGGTGTTTACCTAACCTTAATCGTGCTAGGACCTCTGATGGAAGAATTGGTGTGTAGAGGACTGCTTCAACATGCCTTCTTTAAGAATTCGAGGTGGGGGCTGGATCTTCTCTTTCCGTCATTCTTATTTGCCTTGCCCCACTTTTCTAGCTTACCAAGTCTCGCAGATATTCTTGTCTATACGGCAGTGGGCTGTCTATTTGCCTGTCTAACACGTTATACGAAGAGTATCTATCCTTCTTATTTGATTCATATTGTTAATAATATCATCGCAAACTTACCATTTTTGCTGACTTTTCTACATAGGGTCTTGGGGTAAAAAAACCAAAGGATTGCTTTTCAGCCATAGAGGAGGTTATCATGTATAAACACTTATTTTTCCTAGATTCAAAAACCTTAGACTGGTTGACACCCTATATTCTGGTCTTGGCTTCTGACACCATTGCCTTTAATGTTTTTGTGCTAACCTTTGTATCTGTTGTGGCCTTTTATTTCCTAAATCCCATGCTAGCTTTAATGGCTATATTCTTAGGGGCTGGCTATGTGGTCGGATTTTGGTTACTCAAATGGTTTGTTTTGGAAAGACTAGAGCTAAAGGATGACGCGTAGGAAGTCTGTTTGGTGAGGAGGATAGTTTTATGGAGTTTTTTGATAAATTTCATGCCTTGTGTTTTGGATTTTTAGTACTACTAATCGTCATTACAGTTCCTTATACGATTAACCACGGGGATTTTTTTCAAAATGAATCTGAATTGATTATTGTAAGTCTTCTAGTAACCTCGCTGAGTGTTGTTTATGCTAGAAAGTTTGAAATGATTTCTTTTGGGATGTTAAGCAAGAAAGACCTTTTGCTTTTCATTGCAATCTTTCTTCTAAGTGTGCTTGAGACGCTGGTTTATATTCATTTCTTCGCTGTTTCTTCTGGCGCAGGAGTTCAACACTTGGCGGAAGTCAGCAGAGGAATTTCCCTGTCTTTGATTTTGATTACCTCAGTTTTTGGACCAATCCAGGAGGAACTCATTTTCAGAGGACTTCTTCAAGGTGCGGTTTTTGACAATTCTTGGTTAGGGCTTGTGCTAACTTCCTCTCTCTTTTCTTTTATGCATGGACCTTCTAATGTCCCTTCGTTTATTTTTTATCTACTTGGGGGCTTGTTGCTGGGCTTTGCCTATAAAAAGAGCCAAAACCTATGGGTTTCTACTCTAGTTCACATGTTTTACAATGCTTGGCCACTCTTATATTATTTATAAAAATCATGAAAGGTAAGCAGAAGACGGTGCTTGCCTTTTTCTTTCTATAATGATACCCAAGCCAATCCAGAGGCTTTTCTTTGAGAATCGGGCGTGGAGCGGTTGACGAATAGGCCAAAAACTAGTAGAATAGTAAGGAAACTTTATACGGAGGAAAGAAATGGATTTGGGTGATAATGAGCTAACACTGACTCCCATACCTGGAAAAAGTGGTAAGGCTTATATGGGTAGCTATCCTGATGGGAAGCGTATCTTTGTAAAAATGAACACCTCTCCAATCCTACCTGGTCTAGCTAGAGAACAAATTGCTCCACAATTATTATGGAGTCGCCGTTTGGCAGATGGGCGTGATATGTGTGCTCAAGAATGGTTGACAGGCAAGATATTGACCCCCTATGATATGAATCGTAAACAAATCGTCAATATTTTAACCCGTCTTCATCGCTCACGTCCTTTGATGACACAGTTGAGTCGGTTGGGCTATGCCATGGAAACACCTGTAGATTTACTACAGTCTTGGCAAGAAACGGCTCCAGATGCTTTGCGTAAAAATCATTTTATCAGTGAAGTGATGGCTGATTTACGTCAGACTATTCCAGGATTTAGAGAGGACTATGCGACCATTGTCCATGGAGATGTACGACATAGTAATTGGATTGAGACAGACAGTGGCTTGATTTATTTGGTGGATTGGGATTCGGTTCGCTTGACCGACCGCATGTTTGATGTGGCCCATATGCTCTGCCATTATATTCCAGAACATCAGTGGAAGGAATGGTTGACCTACTACGGTTACAAGTACAATCAGACGGTATTAAATAAATTGTATTGGTATGGTCAATTGTCTTATTTGAGCCAGATTTCCAAGTATTATATGAACCAAGATTTAGAAAATGTCAATCGGGAGATTCATGGCTTGCGTCACTTCCGAGACAAGTATGGAAAGAGAAGATGAGAGTTAGAAATCGTAAAGGGGCGACAGAATTACTAGAGGCAAATCCCCAGTATGTGGTCCTCAATCCCTTAGAAGCTAAGGGGAAATGGCGGGACTTGTTTGGCAATGATAATCCCATTCATGTGGAAGTTGGAAGTGGAAAGGGTGCCTTTGTTTCAGGTATGGCCAAGCAAAACCCTGACATCAACTATATCGGGATTGATATTCAAAAGTCTGTTTTGAGCTATGCTTTGGACAAGGTGCTTGAAGTTGGAGTACCTAATATTAAGCTTTTGTGGGTAGATGGTTCTGACTTGACCGACTATTTTGAAGACGGTGAGATTGATCGCTTGTATCTGAACTTTTCAGATCCTTGGCCTAAAAAACGCCATGAAAAGCGTCGTTTGACCTACAAGACCTTTTTGGATACCTTCAAACGTATCTTGCCTGAAAATGGAGAAATTCATTTCAAGACGGATAACCGTGGCTTGTTTGAGTACAGCCTAGTTAGCTTTTCTCAGTATGGCATGAAGCTCAATGGTGTCTGGCTTGATTTACATGCCAGTGATTTTGAAGGCAATGTCATGACAGAATACGAGCAAAAATTCTCCAACAAGGGTCAAGTTATCTACCGAGTTGAGGCAGAATTTTAAGAATTAGCCTGAAATCAGGCTGTATAAGTGCTTTTGCTTTACATAAGTTGGCAAACGTGCTATACTAAGAGTAAGAATATGAGAAAGAGAGGCGGGGAAATATCTTCGCCTCTTGCTTATGAGGAGGTGGACGCAATCGCAACAATCGTAGAATTAGTCAGAGAAGTTGTAGAACCTGTCATAGAAGCTCCTTTCGAACTCGTGGATATCGAGTATGGAAAGATTGGCAGTGACATGATTCTCAGTATTTTTGTAGATAAACCTGAAGGAATTACCTTGAACGACACGGCGGATTTGACAGAAATGATCAGTCCTGTCCTAGACACCATCAAGCCAGATCCCTTCCCAGAACAATATTTCCTAGAAATCACCAGTCCAGGCTTGGAACGTCCTTTGAAAAACAAAGATGCCGTCGCTGGAGCGGTTGGGAAATACATCCATGTCGGGCTCTACCAAGCCATCGATAAGCAAAAGGTCTTTGAAGGAACCTTGTTGGCCTTCGAAGAGGATGAGTTGACTATGGAATATATGGACAAGACACGTAAGAAAACTGTCCAAATTCCATACAGTTTAGTATCAAAAGCACGTTTAGCAGTTAAATTATAGAAAAAGAAAGGATAGCTTTTGAGGATTCAAAAGTGAAGAAAACATGAGTAAAGAAATGCTAGAGGCCTTCCGCATTTTGGAAGAAGACAAGGGAATCAAAAAAGAAGACATCATCGACGCAGTAGTAGAGTCGCTTCGTTCCGCTTATCGCAGACGCTATGGTCAATCAGACAGCGTAGCTATTGACTTCAACGAAAAAACAGGTGACTTTACAGTTTATACTGTCCGTGAAGTTGTTGATGAAGTATTTGATAGCCGTTTGGAAATCAGCTTGAAAGATGCTCTTGCCATCAATTCAGCCTATGAACTTGGTGACAAAATCAAGTTTGAAGAAGCGCCTGCTGAGTTTGGTCGTGTAGCAGCCCAATCTGCCAAACAAACTATCATGGAAAAAATGCGCAAGCAAACACGTGCCATTACTTACAATACTTACAAAGAGCATGAGCAAGAAATCATGTCTGGTACAGTAGAACGCTTTGACAACCGCTTTATCTATGTCAACCTTGGTAGCATCGAAGCCCAATTGTCAAAACAAGACCAAATTCCTGGAGAAGTTTTTGCTTCCCATGATCGTATCGAAGTTTATGTTTACAAGGTTGAAGACAACCCTCGTGGTGTCAACGTCTTTGTTAGCCGTAGCCATCCAGAAATGATTAAACGTTTGATGGAGCAAGAAATTCCAGAAGTTTATGATGGAACTGTTGAAATCATGAGCGTGGCTCGTGAAGCTGGTGACCGTACGAAGGTTGCCGTTCGCAGCCACAATCCAAACGTGGACGCTATCGGTACAATCGTTGGACGCGGTGGAGCCAATATCAAGAAGATTACTAGCAAATTCCACCCAGCTCGCTACGATGCTAAAAATGACCGTATGGTACCAATCGAAGAAAATATCGACGTTATCGAGTGGGTAGCAGATCCAGCTGAATTTATCTACAATGCCATCGCTCCTGCTGAGGTTGACCAAGTTATCTTTGACGAAAACGACAGCAAACGTGCCTTGGTAGTTGTTCCTGATAACAAGCTTTCTCTTGCCATTGGTCGTCGTGGACAAAATGTTCGCTTGGCGGCTCACTTGACTGGTTACCGTATCGACATCAAGTCTGCTAGCGAATTTGAAGCCATGGAAGAAGCTGGTTCGGTAGATTTGGAAGCAGAAAACGATACTGTAGAAGAATAAAAGCTGCTAGAGGAGGGAAAGATGAAAACAAGAAAAATCCCTTTGCGCAAGTCTGTTGTGTCTAACGAAGTGATTGATAAGCGTGATTTGCTCCGCATTGTCAAGAACAAGGAAGGACAAGTCTTTATTGATCCTACAGGCAAGGCCAATGGCCGCGGCGCTTATATCAAGCTAGACAATGCAGAAGCCCTAGAGGCGAAAAAGAAGAAGGTCTTTAACCGCAGCTTTAGCATGGAAGTGGAAGAAAGCTTTTATGACGAGTTGATCGCTTATGTGGATCACAAAGTGAAAAGAAGAGAGTTAGGACTTGAATAAGCAAAAGATAAGCAATCTCTTGGGACTTGCTCAGAGAGCAGGGCGGATTATATCGGGTGAAGAATTGGTCGTTAAAGCGATTCAAGATGGCAAGGCCAAGTTGGTCTTTCTAGCCCATGATGCTGGACCCAATCTAACCAAGAAGATTCAAGATAAAAGTCATTATTATCAAGTAGAAATTGTAACCGTGTTTTCAACACTGGAATTAAGCATAGCAGTCGGAAAATCAAGAAAAGTTTTGGCTGTGACAGATGCTGGATTTACAAAGAAAATGAGGTCTCTTATGGAATAGAAGAGGAGGACATGATTTGTCTAAGAAAAGATTGTACGAAATCGCAAAAGAGCTTGGAAAAGAAAGCAAAGAAGTTGTAGCGCGTGCAAAAGAGTTGGGCTTGGATGTGAAAAGCCACTCATCAAGTGTGGAAGAAGCTGTCGCTGCAAAAATCGCTGCCAGCTTTAAGCCTGCAGTTGCTCCGAAAGCAGAAGCAAAACCTGCAGAACAAAAATCAAGTGCAGAAAAGAAAGCCGAAAAATCTGAGCCAGCTAAACCAGCTGTAGCTAAGGAAGAGGCAAAACCTGCAGCCCCAAAAGCAAGTGCAGAAAAGAAAGTCGAAAAGTCTGAACCAGTAAAACCAGCTGTAGCCAAGGAAGAGGCAAAACCAGCTGAGCCAGTCGCTCCGAAAACAGAAAAAGTAGCGGCTAAACCGCAAAGTCGTAATTTCAAGGCTGAGCGTGAAGCACGTGCTAAAGAGCAGGCAGAGCGACGCAAGCAAAATAAGGGCAATAACCGTGACCAACAACAAAACGGAAACCGTCAGAAAAACGACGGCCGCAATGGTGGAAAACAAGGTCAAGGCAACCGCGATAATCGTCGCTTTAATGACCAAGCTAAGAAACAGCAAGGTCAGCAAAATCGTGGAAATGAGCGCCGTCAACAAGGGGACAAACGTCCAAATCAAGCGGCTCCACGTGTTGACTTTAAAGCCCGTGCAGCAGCCCTAAAAGCAGAGCAAAATGCAGAGTACGCACGTTCAAGCGAGGAACGCTTCAAGCAGTATCAGGCTGCTAAAGAAGCCTTGGCTCAAGCTAACAAACGTAAGGAACCAGAGGAAATCTTTGAAGAAGCTGCTAAGTTAGCTGAACAAGCGCAACAAGCACAGCAAGTTCAAGCAGTGGTTGAAGTCGTCCCTGAGAAAAAAGAACCTGCAGTGGATACACGTCGTAAAAAACAAGCTCGACCAGACAAAAATCGTGACGATTATGATCACGAAGAAGATGGTCCTAGAAAACAACAAAAGAATCGAAGTAGTCAAAATCAAGTGAGAAATCAAAAGAATAGTAACTGGAATAACAACAAAAAGAACAAAAAAGGCAATAATAAGAACAACCGTAATCAGACTCCAAAACCTGTTACAGAGCGTAAGTTCCATGAATTGCCAACAGAATTTGAATATACAGATGGTATGACCGTTGCGGAAATCGCAAAACGTATCAAACGTGAACCAGCTGAAATCGTTAAGAAACTTTTCATGATGGGTGTCATGGCCACACAAAACCAATCCTTGGATGGAGAAACTATCGAACTCCTCATGGTGGATTACGGTATCGAAGCCAAACAAAAGGTTGAAGTGGATAATGCCGATATCGAACGTTTCTTTGTCGAAGATGGTTATCTCAATGAAGATGAATTGGTTGAGCGTCCACCAGTTGTAACTATCATGGGACACGTTGACCACGGTAAAACAACACTCCTAGATACCCTTCGTAACTCTCGTGTTGCGACAGGTGAAGCAGGTGGTATCACTCAGCATATCGGTGCCTACCAAATCGTGGAAAATGGCAAGAAGATTACCTTCCTTGATACACCAGGACACGCGGCCTTTACATCGATGCGTGCGCGTGGTGCTTCTGTTACCGATATTACTATTTTGGTCGTAGCGGCAGATGACGGGGTTATGCCTCAGACAATTGAAGCTATCAACCACTCAAAAGCAGCGAATGTTCCAATTATTGTAGCCATCAACAAGATTGATAAACCAGGTGCCAACCCAGAACGCGTTATCGGTGAATTGGCAGAGCATGGAGTTATGTCAACTGCTTGGGGTGGAGATTCTGAATTTGTTGAAATCTCAGCTAAATTCAACCAAAACATCGAAGAATTGTTGGAAACAGTCCTTCTTGTGGCTGAAATCCAAGAACTCAAAGCAGACCCAACAGTTCGTGCGATCGGTACAGTTATCGAAGCACGCTTGGATAAAGGAAAAGGTGCGGTCGCAACCCTTCTTGTTCAACAAGGTACCTTGAATGTTCAAGACCCAATCGTTGTCGGAAATACCTTCGGTCGTGTCCGTGCCATGACCAATGACCTTGGTCGTCGTGTTAAGGTTGCAGGGCCATCAACACCAGTTTCAATTACAGGTTTGAACGAAGCGCCAATGGCAGGTGACCACTTTGCTGTTTACGAGGATGAAAAATCTGCGCGTGCAGCCGGTGAAGAGCGTGCCAAACGTGCCCTCATGAAACAACGTCAAGCTACCCAACGTGTCAGCCTTGAAAACCTCTTTGATACGCTTAAAGCTGGTGAACTCAAGTCTGTTAACGTTATCATCAAGGCTGATGTACAAGGTTCTGTTGAAGCCCTTTCTGCCTCACTTCAAAAGATCGACGTGGAAGGTGTCAAAGTGACCATCGTCCACTCAGCTGTTGGTGCCATCAATGAATCTGACGTGACCCTTGCTGAAGCTTCAAATGCTTTTATCGTTGGTTTCAACGTACGCCCTACACCACAAGCTCGTCAACAAGCAGAAGCTGACGATGTGGAAATCCGTCTCCACAGCATTATCTATAAGGTTATCGAAGAGATGGAAGAAGCCATGAAAGGGATGCTTGATCCAGAATTTGAAGAAAAAGTTATCGGTGAAGCAGTTATTCGTGAAACCTTCAAGGTATCTAAAGTGGGAACCATCGGTGGATTCATGGTTATCAACGGTAAGGTTACCCGTGACTCTAAAGTCCGTGTTATCCGTGACGGTGTCGTTATCTATGACGGTGAACTTGCTAGCTTGAAACACTACAAAGACGACGTCAAAGAAGTTACAAACGGTCGTGAAGGTGGATTGATGATTGACGGCTACAATGATATCAAGATGGATGATGTGATTGAGGCGTACGTCATGGAAGAAATCAAGAGATAATAGAGAAACGATAGCCGATTTGACTCGTCGTCAACAGCGCCTTGATGAACCCTCAGTTCTATCTAAGGCTTGTTTCCTAGATTCAAATGGCTCTAGTTCCTCTATCTAATAAAAATAGCTAGGTCTGCTGGCCTAGCTTTTGGTTCAAAGTAGAGAAAGGAATATCATGGCAAATCATTTCCGTACGGATCGTGTGGGCATGGAAATCAAGCGTGAAGTCAATGAGATTTTGCAAAAGAAAGTCCGTGATCCGCGTGTCCAAGGCGTGACCATCACAGATGTTCAGATGCTGGGGGACTTGTCTGTTGCCAAGGTTTACTACACCATTTTGAGTAACCTTGCTTCGGATAATCAAAAAGCTCAAATCGGGCTTGAAAAAGCAACTGGTACCATCAAACGTGAACTTGGTCGCAATTTGAAATTGTACAAAATCCCAGATTTGACCTTCGTCAAAGACGAGTCCATCGAGTATGGAAACAAGATTGACGAGATGCTACGCAATCTGGATAAGAACTAAAGAAGAGGGGAGACCCTCTTTTTTGGTGGGGGAAAATAGGTGGAATTTGAAATGGAAAAATATTCTTTTAAAAAAGGGATTCTGTATTTTTTAATGTTATCTAATCAGAAAATGCTTTTTTTTTAGGAAATATGATATGATGATTTCATAAATAAAAGGAGATTCTATCAATGAATAACATAAAAAAAGTTTGTCGTTTAGCTTTGCTATGTCTTTCTGTCTCTACCCTAGTTGCTTGTAGTTCTCTTTCTGAAAAGACAAGTAGCTCTTCTAGTGAGAATCAAACAGAAACTTCATCTAGTAGTTCTGAAAAGAAAGGATTGTTTGCCAAAGCAAAAGAAAAACTCAGTTCAAGCGATTTTAACCCACAAGATGTTAGCGATACGACAATTGAGTCTATAAAAACCTATGAAGATTACTTGATTATGAATGAGAAAATAATCGATAATTACTATACAGAAGCAGATGAAGCCTTTAAAGGGACTGTTTTAGAAGATAGTGCTGCTATCCAAGAACTGAAAGATAGCACTAAAAAAGAAATGGAAGATTTGAAAAAACAATATGGTCCACTAAAGAAAGCACCGATTCAAGGGAAAGAAGAAGTGATTAAGACTCTAAAAGATTATCGTGATAATCTACATGAACAAGTGGAGCAGTGGAAAGCTAGTCTTTAATAGGAAGAGTGGAGTTCAATATGGATTATCAATTATTGCCACATGAATATATGGTTATGAATAGTGACCATGTGAGTTTTGGGAAAAATGGTTTGGCTACAGATGAATTAATTTTAACGAATCTACACTTAGTACATATTAAAAAAGGTTTTTGGGGAGGGAAAAAAGACCAGGTTACCATTCCTATTAACCAGATTAAAATTTTTGAAGGGAAACCTCAAGTTTCAGTAACCAAAACCAATGGTGTGAAACGGTTGGAAATTTATTATAATGGCGGACAAGCTATCTTTTCATTTAATAATACTAAGGATACTGACAAGTGGGCTAGAAACATTATTAAATTGATTTCAGGTGATACAAGCAATTTTGAAACCTTGGGGGATAGCAGCTTATTCGGAGCAGATGTTTTAGCAGAAACATTTAAGGATACATTTGACACTTTTAAAGCAGGGCTTGGGATTAAGGATGCAGAGCCAGAAAAGATTTCAACCAAGTGTAGCTTTTGTGGAGCACCTTTGTCAGGTCAAGTGAAGCAAACAGTGAGATGTGCCTATTGTGATATGGAGCAAAGTTTATAAGGGGGCAATTAAATGGGGTTGATAAAAGCCATCACAGATTCTATTGGTGGGACATTTGCAGATCAGTGGAAAGAAATTATCACAGTTCAAGCTTTTGATGAACATACAGCTGTAAGTCCCGGTATTGTTCAAGAAAGTAATAATGGTAGGGGTGTCAATACGAAGGGATCTGTAGGTGTTATTTCGAACGGATCCAAGATTTTTATTCCAGAAAATACTGCTGCCTTTATCTTTAGTCAATCTGGTATCGAGGAAATTATTACAGAACCAGGTGGATATGAATACCAAAATGGTGAGAGCAGTGTTTTTAATGGTGATGGATTGAAAAAATCACTGTTTGACAATGTTGTTCATCGTGTTGGATTCGGTGGTCAAAGTGATCAGCAAAAACAGATTTGTTTTGTTAATTTGAGAGAAATTCGTGATATTAAATTTGGGACTCGTGGCCCAGTCATGTATAACGATTTGTTTTATGGGACAGATTTAGAAGTACGTGCTTTTGGAACATTTTCTATCCAAATTACAGATGCTAAGCAATTTATCAGAAACTTTCTTCCTGCCAATATGACTTATTATACCTTTGATAGCGCTCAAGCTAGATCACAAATAGTAACAGAATTTCTTCAATCTTTTATTGTTGCACTTAATTCTTTGTCAACAACTTATCGTATTTCACAATTACCCTCACAAGCTGCAGTTCTTGCGGAACAAGTATCAAATGATGGACAGTATGCAGGGACTTGGAAAGAACGTTTTGGATTTGAGATTGTAAAAGTTGCCATCGCTAATATTGAGTTCTCACCAGAATCTAAGGAACTGGTCAAACAATTTTCATCAAATAAGATGAATTTAAAAGCTTATGATGATGTATCGCAGAAATCTTCTAATATTGCAGCACAACAAAAAATTGCATCAGGAGTAGAGCAACATGGTCTAGGTGATAGTGCTGGCATGATATTTGGAATGAATATGGCTCAAAGTTTAGATGAAAAAGCCATGAAACCAAGTCTATCATTAGATGAGCAAATAGAAGCACTTACAAAACTAAAATCTCTTTTAGATGCAGGTATATTATCTCAGGAAGAATTTGATCGAAAGAAAAAAGAAATTATGGATTTATAAGATGAAGCTCGAAAGTTCATAGTTATACTCAATGAAAATCAAAAAGCAAACTAGGAAGCTAGCCGCAAGCTGTACTTGGGTACGGTAAGGCGACGCTGACGTGGTTTGAATTTGATTTTCGAAGAGTATTAGTGTGTATTCAAGGAACATTTTAGTTGAAACAATAATAGACTATCGTTCACAGATAGAATATCATGTTGTAAAGGTAGAAGTTGAATATTCGAGCTGCCTCTACAAAGACTATTAAAAATCTTTAACAAATAAGTTGCTAAGGATTTTTTGAAAATTTTTGAGGGGAATTTGAAACATACTTTAAAAGAGTATGCTATCGTAGAATATAACTTACAGAAGTAAAAGGAGTTTGTATATGGCTGAACAAGACTTAGCTATGCAAGTATTGCAACAAGTGGTGAAACTACCTGTTGTTAAGGTTGATCGTTCGAAATTTTTAGTGGATAAGTTTTCCAAAGAATTGGATCCACAGGACATTCCTACCTTATTAGAACAAGGCCCAACGTCTCTCTTATCTCAAGAAACCTTAGATCGAGTGGCTAATGCCTGCATTAGGGATAATGTTTTATTGGCGAGTGGAACTTCTGTTGTTGCAGGATTACCAGGTGGACTTGCCATGGCAATCACCATACCAGCGGATGTAGCTCAATTTTATGCTTTTTCTTTAAAATTAGCTCAAGAACTAGGTTATATTTATGGATATGAGGATCTTTGGGCTTCACGCGAGGAGTTGAGTGAAGATGCTCAAAATACCCTTTTGCTTTATCTAGGCGTCATGTTGGGGGTAAATGGAACCGCTGCTTTGTTACGTGCAGGTGGTATAACAATTGCCAAACAGGTAATGAAAACAGTGCCTAATAAAGCTTTAACAAAGACGCTTTGGTACCCTATTTTGAAAAAAGTCTTAAAAATATTTGGTGTGAATCTGACCAAGGGAGGGTTGGCCAAAGGAATGGGGAAATTCATACCTATCTTGGGTGGTATCATTTCAGGTGGTTTAACCTTTGCAACTATGAAACCAATGGGGGAAAGCTTGCAGAAAGAATTGTCCAAGCTAGTCAACTATAGTGAAGTTCAATATCAAGAAGATGTTGAAACGATCCGAAAAGAGGCTGAAATCATCGAAGGAGAGTAATATGGGACTCATAAAAACTCTAGCTAAAATTTATGGTAATTACTTTTTGACCGTGCAAGGTGTAAAAGTAATGAAAACGATAAAGAAAGATGATAATGCCGTTGTCGGTCTGGGGAAACTTTTTATTGCCGACAAGTTAATGGATACGGCTCGGTGGCTCATTAATCCAGAGGATAAAAAATGAAATTTTTCTGGGGACTTCTTGCCATTATTTTTATCAAACCGATTATTGGGATTGTGAAATTCTTTTGGATGATCATCTCTTTTGCAGTCCAATTGCTGTTTTACAAGCTATTATTTAAGCTATTGGATTGGCTCTTTAAACTTATTTAGATGGTTATCCAAGTCGTGGGGAACTAGCAAGTCTTGTACTGCTAGTTTTTTAATCTCTTTCCTTATGGTATAATATAAGCAGTAAAATCATTTTATACTCTTCGAAAATCTCTTCAAACCACGTCAGCTTCACCTTGCAGTATATATGTTACTGACTTNNTATCTACAACCTCAAAACACTGTTTTGAGCAACCTGCGGCTAGCTTCCTAGTTTGCTCTTTGATTTTCATTGAGTATTAGAACATACAATGGAGGTCGTCATGGACAATATCATCGATGTGTCAATTCCTGTTGCAGAAGTGGTGGACAAGCATCCAGAAGTCTTGGAAATCCTAGTGGAGTTGGGTTTTAAACCCCTTGCTAATCCCTTGATGCGCAATACAGTTGGTCGTAAAGTATCACTTAAGCAGGGTTCTAAGCTGGAAGGAACTCCTATGGACAAGATTGTCCGCACGCTGGAAGCAAACGGCTACGAAGTGATTGGGTTAGACTAATGGCAGATGAACGGATTCATGTCCTGCGGGATATTTTGTTAGAATTGCACAATGGTGCCTCTCCTGAGTCAGTTCAGGAGCGTTTTGATGCGACCTTTACAGGTGTGTCAGCCATCGAGATTTCTCTCATGGAGCACGAGTTGATGAACTCAGACTCAGGTGTTACCTTTGAAGATGTCATGGAACTCTGTGATGTCCATGCCAATCTTTTTAAAAATGCTGTTAAGGGTGTCGAAGTAGAGGATACCGAGCATCCTGGCCACCCAGTTCGGATTTTTAAGGAAGAAAATCTGGCCCTCCGTGCAGCTTTGATTCGCATTCGGAGATTGTTAGATACCTATGAGTCTATGGAAGATGAAGAAATGCTTACGGAGATGCGCAAGGGTTTGGTGCGTCAGATGGGACTTGTAGGTCAATTTGATATTCATTATCAACGTAAAGAAGAACTTTTCTTTCCTATCATGGAGCGCTATGGACACGATTCCCCTCCTAAGGTCATGTGGGGAGTGGATGACCAGATTAGGGAACTCTTTCAAACAGCTTTAGCGACGGCCAAGTCACTACCTGAAGTGTCGATTTCCACTGTAAAAGAAGATTTTGAAGCCTTTGCGACAGAGTTTGAAAGTATGATTTTCAAGGAAGAGTCTATCCTTCTCATGATTCTCCTTGAGTCCTTTACTCAGGATGACTGGCTTCAGATTGCGGAGGAGAGCGATGCCTATGGCTATGCCATCATCCGTCCGTCTGAGAAATGGGTGCCAGAACGTCAGAGCTTTGTTGAGGAAAAGAGTGCAGAGGAGCCTGTACAGTTAGATACAGCAGAAGGCCAAGTTCAACAAGTTATCGATACGCCAGAAGGCCAGTTTACCATTACCTTTACCCCTAAGGAAAAGGAAGCAGTGCTGGACCGCCATAGTCAACAGGCTTTTGGCAATGGATATCTTTCAGTCGAGCAGGCTAATCTCATCCTCAATCACCTTCCCATGGAGATTACCTTTGTCAATAAAGACGATATTTTCCAGTATTACAATGACAATGCGCCAGCTGATGAGATGATTTTCAAACGGACGCCGTCCCAAGTCGGGCGCAATGTCGAACTCTGCCATCCGCCTAAGTACTTGGACAAGGTCAAGACCATCATGAAGGGGCTTCGTGAGGGGACCAAGGATAAGTATGAAATGTGGTTCAAGTCTGAGTCGCGAGGCAAGTTTGTCCACATCACCTACGCAGCAGTGCACGATGAAAACGGAGAATTCCAAGGTGTACTGGAATATGTTCAGGATATCCAGCCCTACCGTGAGATTGACACGGACTATTTCCGTGGATTAGAATAAGGAGAAAAAATGAGTTACGAACAAGAATTTATGAAGGAATTTGAAGCTTGGGTCAATACCCAAATTATGATCAACGACATGGCACATAAGGAAAGCCAAAAAGTCTACGAAGAAGACCAAGACGAGCGTGCCAAAGATGCTATGATTCGCTACGAAAGCCGTTTGGATGCTTATCAGTTCTTGCTTGGTAAGTTTGAAAACTTCAAATCAGGCAAGGGATTTCATGATTTGCCAGAAGGCTTATTCGGTGAGCGAAATTATTAAACGAGAAAGATTCTTGATTTTTTACTAAAATCTTGATAGAATATTTATATTAAATCCTTGTCAGAGCAGGGGTTTTTTATTGAAAGGATTTTATCATGTCAAAGAAACTCAATCGTAAAAAACAATTACGAAATAGCCTCCGTCGTGCAGGTGCCTTTTCAAGTACTGTGACTAAGGTTGTAGAAGAGACAAAAAAAGTCGTAAAACGTGCAGAACAGTCAGCAAGCCAAGCTGGTAAGGCTGTTTCTAAAAAAGTTGAACAAGCAGTAGAAGCTACCAAAGAGCAAGCCCAAAAAGTAGCCAATTCTGTAGAAGATTTTGCAACAAACTTAGGTGGACTCCCACTTGACCGTGCCAAGACTTTCTATGATGAAGGAATCAAGTCTGCGTCAGATTTCAAAAACTGGACTGAAAAAGAACTCCTTGCCTTGAAAGGAATCGGCCCAGCCACCATCAAGAAATTGAAAGAAAATGGTATCAAGTTCAAGTAATCTTTCTTGTGCCTTGCATTTCCGTCAAAATCTTGCTACAATAGAGCCATTAGAGGTGTTTTGAATCCCACATTTTACAGAAAGTGGCGGTGCTGAGAAGTCCACAAATGTGTCAAAACTGGTTGCTAATGGATGAAAAATTGAAATAAAAGTGTCTTTTTGTTTTAAAGACGAGAGTTGCGGGCTCTGCCCGAAATTGGGTGGTACCGCGGATAAGCACATTCGTCCCTGTCATGTAGATGGCAGGGATTTTCTTTTGCGTCTTAGTAAAAGGAGGTTGTTATGAAGCAATCTTTTAAAACAAGTAAACTCTACTATGGTTTTCCTATCTTCATTTTGGGGTATCAGGATCAGAATTTTGGATATAACATCACGACCTGTAGTTCCTCTTATAGTCTAGGAGATTGGATTGTGGTTGGAGTCGTTGCGAGAGAGAATGTCGCAGAGCAAATTAAACATTATCAAAAATTTACTGTGAATATCCCTGATGAAAATCTCATGCTCGAGATGGAGCAGGCTGGTTTTATCAGTCATCAGGAGAAATTGGAACGTTTGGGAGTGCATTATGAAATTTCTGAACGAACTCAGGCACCGATTTTAGAGGATTGTCCAGTCGTTTTGGATTGTAAGGTAGATAGGATTGTTGAGGAAGAGGGAATTTGTCATGTTTTCGCTAAGATTGTTGAGCGACTTGTTGACCCAGAACTTTTGGATGAAAAGGGACATTTTAGAAATGAACTGTTTGCCCCAACATATTTCATGGGAGATGGATATCAGCGCGTCTATCGTTATCTGGACAAGCGTGTAGATATTAAGGGGAGCTTCATAAAGAAAGCGAGGAAGAAGGATGACAAGAACTGAACTGCCAGAACAATTAGAAACCGAACGGCTTGTCTTACGCGTCCGTACGGTGGCGGATGCTGAGGATATCTTTGATTATGCTAGTCGTCCAGAAGTTTCTTACCCAGCAGGTTTTCCACCTGTCAAGACCTTGGAAGATGAGATTTATTATCTAGCGCATATCCTACCCGAGCGCAATCAAAAGGATAATCTCCCAGCGGGTTACGGGATTGTCGTTAAAGGAACCGATAAGATCATTGGTTCTGTCGACTTCAATCATCGCCACGAGGACGATGTGCTGGAGATTGGCTATACCTTGCACCCGGACTATTGGGGACGCGGTTATGTGCCAGAAGCGGTGTGTGCCTTGATTGAGCTAGGTTTTAAAGATTTGGGTCTTCACAAGATTGAATTGACTTGTTTTGGATACAATGTCCAAAGTCAACGAGTAGCGGAGAAGCTTGGATTTACTCTTGAAGCTCGCATCCGAGATCGCAAGGATGCTCAAGATAACCGCTGTGATGATTTGAGATATGGCTTGTTGAGGAGTGAGTGGGATTTACAATTAAAACAAGAATTTTTCTGATTCTAGTAGTGAATGATATTTTTTAAATTTAAGTAAGTAAATAGAAATGGAGGTATATAGATGGAAAATGATAGTTTAGAATTGATTGTTAAAGAAATAGAAAAAGAACAGGTAGAAGAAGTTAATAGATTTGAAATGAACTTGTCTCAAGGAATCAATAAATATAAGGAAATTTTACCTGATGATTTGATAACACCACAACTTCAGTCTAAGATAGATGATGAAGTTAAGCTACAAATGATTGAATTTCAAGATAGCATTGACTTGAAACCTAAGGCATTATACCATGCGCTAAAAATGGAAGCAGAGTTAAATCCTAATATTGAAGAAGTACAATTGAAAAAGAGTGCTTATGAATTTTTAGAAAAGACGACAAAGAATAAATATCTGAAGAAGATTATTCGAGAGTTGAAAAAAGGAGTATAGAATGGCAAATGTTGGGAATTTAGCTGCTAAGGGAGGAAAAGCTGTTATTAAATTTATTCTCGATTTAATAACAGAATACTTAAAGAGTGAGCAATTTAAAAAACAAATGAAAGCCATGATTGAATCTTTGGTAAACAAAATGGTTTCTAAAGTTTTGAAAGAAAAAAATAATAACTAGAAAGGACAAACACATGTCTAAAGAACTTTCACCTAAATACAATCCAGCCGAGGTTGAGGCTGGTCGTTACCAAAAATGGCTTGACGCCGATGTTTTCAAGCCTTCTGGCGATCAAAAGGCTAAGCCCTATTCAATCGTGATTCCACCACCAAACGTAACTGGTAAACTTCACCTTGGTCACGCTTGGGATACGACTTTGCAGGATATTATCATCCGTCAAAAACGCATGCAAGGTTTCGACACGCTTTGGCTTCCAGGGATGGACCACGCTGGGATTGCGACTCAGGCTAAGGTAGAGGAGCGCTTGCGTGGTGAGGGTATTACGCGTTATGACCTAGGTCGTGAATCTTTCTTGACGAAAGTCTGGGAATGGAAAGACGAATATGCCACTACCATCAAGGAACAATGGGGCAAGATGGGGCTCTCTGTAGACTATTCTCGTGAGCGTTTCACTCTTGACGAAGGTTTGTCAAAAGCTGTTCGTAAGGTCTTTGTGGACCTTTACAAGAAAGGTTGGATCTACCGTGGTGAATTTATTATCAACTGGGACCCAGCAGCTCGCACAGCCCTTTCTGATATCGAGGTTATCCATAAGGATGTCGAAGGTGCCTTCTACCACATGAACTACATGCTGGAAGACGGTTCACGAGCCCTTGAAGTTGCGACTACTCGTCCTGAGACTATGTTTGGGGACGTTGCGGTTGCGGTCAATCCAGAAGACCCACGCTACAAGGACTTGATTGGTAAAAATGTCATCCTTCCAATTGCTAATAAATTAATCCCAATCGTTGGAGACGAACACGCAGATCCTGAATTTGGTACTGGTGTCGTGAAAATCACGCCTGCCCATGATCCAAACGACTTCTTGGTGGGTCAACGTCACAACTTGCCACAAGTCAACGTGATGAACGACGACGGAACTATGAATGACTTGGCCCTTGAATTTGCAGGCATGGACCGTTTTGAAGCTCGTAAGGCAGTCGTTGCTAAGCTGGAAGAAATCGGTGCCCTCGTTAAAATCGAAAAACGTGTCCACAGCGTTGGTCACTCAGAGCGTACAGGTGTTGTGGTTGAACCACGCTTGTCTACTCAATGGTTCGTTAAGATGGACCAATTGGCGAAAAATGCTATTGCCAACCAAGACACAGAGGACAAGGTCGAATTCTACCCGCCACGTTTCAACGATACCTTCCTCCAATGGATGGAAAATGTCCACGACTGGGTGATCTCTCGTCAGCTCTGGTGGGGTCACCAAATCCCTGCTTGGTACAATGCTGAGGGTGAAATGTACGTTGGTGAAGAAGCTCCAGAAGGTGACGGATGGACTCAGGACGAAGACGTCTTGGATACTTGGTTTAGTTCTGCCCTCTGGCCATTCTCAACCATGGGCTGGCCAGATGTGGACTCAGAAGACTTCAAACGTTACTTCCCAACTTCAACCTTGGTAACAGGTTACGACATCATCTTCTTCTGGGTGTCTCGTATGATCTTCCAATCATTGGAATTCACTGGCCGTCAGCCATTCCAAAACGTCCTTATCCATGGTCTCATCCGTGACGAGCAAGGACGCAAGATGTCTAAATCTCTCGGTAACGGGATCGATCCGATGGATGTCATCGAGAAATACGGTGCCGATGCCCTTCGTTGGTTCCTTTCAAATGGTTCTGCACCAGGACAAGACGTGCGCTTCTCTTACGAGAAAATGGATGCTTCATGGAACTTCATTAACAAGATCTGGAACATCTCTCGCTACATCCTCATGAACAATGAAGGCTTGACCCTTGAGCAAGCAACTGCCAATGTGGAAAAAGTTGCAAACAAGGAAGCTGGAAACGTTACAGACCGCTGGATTCTCCACAACCTCAATGAAACCATTGGAAAAGCTACTGCCAACTTTGATAAGTTTGAGTTTGGTGTGGCTGGCCACATCCTTTATAACTTCATCTGGGATGAATTTGCGGACTGGTATGTTGAGTTGACCAAGGAAGTCCTTTATAGCGACAACGAAGAAGAGAAAGTCATCACACGCTCTGTCCTCCTTTACACTTTGGACAAGATCCTTCGTCTCCTCCACCCAATCATGCCATTCGTGACAGAGGAAATCTTTGGACAAATCTCAGAAGGTTCGATCGTCACAGCTACTTACCCAACTGTCAAGCCAGCCTTTGAAGACCTTGCGGCCCACACAGGTGTGGAAAGTCTCAAAGACTTGATCCGCGCCGTTCGTAATGCGCGTGCTGAAGTAAACGTAGCACCAAGCAAGCCAATCACCATCCTTGTCAAGACAAGCGATAGTGACTTGGAAGACTTCTTTAACAGCAATGTCAACTACATCAAACGCTTTACAAATCCAGAACACTTGGAAATCGCATCAACTATTCCTGCACCTGAACTCGCTATGTCAAGCGTCATCACAGGAGCAGAAATCTACCTGCCACTGGCAGACCTCCTCAATGTCGAAGAAGAACTGGCTCGTCTCGACAAGGAACTGGCTAAATGGCAAAAAGAACTGGACATGGTCGGCAAGAAGCTTTCTAACGAACGCTTTGTAGCCAATGCCAAACCAGAAGTCGTCCAGAAAGAACGCGACAAACAAGCCGACTACCAAGCGAAATATGATGCGACCGTAGTGCGGATTGATGAGATGAAGAAGTTGGTGAAATAAAGGAGGAAATTAAGGCGATAAAGTTATTTTTTGAACATAAATATTTATTTATTTTTAGTGGAATTGTTTTACTTGTTCTGATAGGAATTATTTATTATTTGGTAGAAAAATTAATATTAAATTATTTTACTAAGATTGATTATAAAAAGAAATACGACATTAATAAATTACAAAATATGATTGAGTTACGAGAAGATCGTGAGAGAAACTATATATATTATGGTATAGACTACTGGGTATGGTAAAACAATCACTGATGTTTTGCATTTTTCGAAAATAACTCCTAGAATTTTTGGGAATGGAGATAGAGAAACAATATATCTGAGAGAATTAAGATTTATTCCGACTAATATTTCTCAAAATATCAACTCTTATGGTGACAATATCTACGGTGATAAGATTGGAGGAGATAAATTTGAGAATAATAATGGGGTACAAAATATTAATATCACAAAGTATCAAGTAATCGAACCTCTTGAAAAATTATTGATGAAAAATGAGTTATCAGAAAATGATAAAAATAAAATCAAAGACTTTATCAATAATCTTTCTAAAGATAATTCTTCAGAGAGTGAGAAATCTGGAATAATTGAAACATTAAGTAACTACATAGGAGTAATCGGAGGGATAGCTGGTATAATTGATGTGTTACATAATTTTCAAATACTTTAAATTAGAATATTATATAATTTAGAAAACTATAATTTTGATTTTGAAAATTAGTGAATAATAAATTTCTTTATTTTTTTGATATATAAATTGTTCTATTCTAGAAACCAGCTTACTACACAACAAACCATCTAAGTTCGAACCGACCTGAGAAGTACAACATTGCAGCTTTCTTCTCAGGTGTTGGGAGAATTGAGTTGGGATTTGAACAGACCAACGAGTTCAGAGTGGTGTATGCCAATGATGGTTTTTTATAATTTACGTCAATTCCATGCCCATTTCACCATTTACCTATGACACAGAAAAACAATTGAAAGGATCTTTCTATGCAATCAACTTACAACATTGACAATCCAAACTTGTCTTATGAAGCGAAACGTGATTTATGGCGGATAGGTTTTGGTCTGCAGAAAGTTGATAATCTAGTGCCATCAGCTTATATGGAATCTTTGGCTGAGAAACAGTCCCGGGGAGAACTGACTTATGAGCAGGTTTATGAGGATGCAACGGCTTATCATCATACCATTGATGCAAGTACGGAGGAGGCAGACTTGGTTTCTCTACGTATTGTAGAACTATTGTCTCGAAGAGGCTTTAGTTTCAGTCCTGCGACCTTACTTGCTATTCATAAGGAGTTGTTTCAAGATATATTTGAAACCTCTATTCCGGTGGGGCAATTTCGTCAGACCAATATCACAAAGAATGAACCTGTTTTGAATGGTGAAAGTGTTGTATACTCTGATTACTCCATGATTCAAATGACCTTGGATTATGATTTTAATCAGGAAAAACAAGTTGCATATGCGACACTAACTCAGGCGGATGTGATTAAAAAAATCCAGCATTTTATTTCAGGAATCTGGCAGATTCATCCATTTCGCGAAGGAAACACCCGGACAGTAACGGTTTTTTTGATTCAGTATCTTCGTGAGTTTGGTTTTGATATTGATAATACACCATTTCAGCAACATGCCAAGTATTTTCGTGATGCCTTAGTATTAGATAATGCAAAGATTTTACAGCGACGTCCTGAGTTTTTAACAGCTTTTTTTGAAAATCTCTTGCTCGGTGGTCAAAATGATTTGTCTTCAGAAAAAATGTATCTAGATTTAGACCTCGATCTTTCATAATCCTAATACTGAGTAAACATTGAATTTTAGGAAAAAATGAAGTAAATATTCCTACAAAAAAACGCATATCATCAAAGATTTAGGTCGCTTGATAATATGTGTTTTTTTAATTTTATAGATTGCTCGTTTAAACTCTATTTATCTCGTACTTTCAGTGCTATTCGGATTTTATTTTCGTGTACAATTTCAGCTATTCTTGTTATAATCAGCCTATAGGAATCAAGGAGGTGACTCTTATGGCTGTTTTTGTGTCTTTGGATGGAATTGTGGTAGAAGTACTTGATGTCTTTTCTTCTTTTAATGGGGATAGTGAGTTTTTCTTGTGTAAACGTCTTAAAGACAAGAGTCAGTTTGTGATGGAACGCTCTCAGTTCGAGGAGATGTTCCAACTTCAAAGTAGTCACTTGACGACGCAAGAAAAATTACAATTGTTTACCTCTGTGTTTGCTGGCCGTTATGATGTTTATGCTAAGAGTTTTATCAATGATCAAGGGAAAATTCAGTATTTTCCATCCTATGATTATGGTTGGAAGCAGTTGCCGCCTGAAAAACGGAGTTTCCAGACATTAACGGATTCCGTTTTGAAATCTCATTTTCGTGGGGAGACAGCTATCGGTATCTTTCCTATGCACTTAGATGATAGCTGTTATTTTTTGGTACTGGATTTGGATGAAAGTGATTGGAAAGAAGCCGGTTTAGCCATTCGAAGAATAGCCAGGGAACGCCAGATGGAAGCCCATTTAGAGATTTCTCGTTCGGGTCACGGACTCCATATTTGGTTCTTCTTTGAGGAAGCGATTCCGAGTCGAGAAGCTCGCTTGTTTGGAAAGAAACTATTAGAATTGGCTATGCAGGAAAGTATGCAACTGTCCTTTGATTCTTTTGATCGCATGTTTCCAAATCAGGATGTTCTTCCTAAGGGGGGATTTGGTAATTTGATTGCCTTGCCTTTTCAAGGAGAAGCTTATCATCAAGGGCGAACGGTCTTTGTGGATGAACAGTTTCAGCCTTATGAAGACCAATGGAGGTATTTACAAGAAATTCAGAGGGTTTCAACTGCTAAAGTGGCACTGTTAATCCAAGAGGAGTTAGGTAAGCAAGAATTGGATACGGAGTTGCAGATCGTCTTATCCAATATGATCCAACTTGAAAAATCGTCTGTGACACCCAAGACACTGTTTCTCTTGAAAAATATGGCTTCATTTTCTAATCCCGAATTTTATTTAAAGCAGGCTATGCGACAGCCAACCTATCAAATTCCTGAGCGAATGTATTTATTTGGAGAATCCGATCATTATTTATGGCTGCCAAGAGGCTTACTATATCCATTGCAAGATAAATTTAATACTCTTCGAAAATCAAATTCAAACCACGTCATCTTCGCCTTGCCGTAGATATGTGTTCCTGACTTTGTCAGTCTTATCTACAACCTCAAAACAGTGTTTTGAGCAACCTGCGGCTAGCTTCCTAGTTTGCTCTTTGATTTTCATTGAGTATGAGCAGGTATCTGTGGAAGATAGGAGAAAGGTACAAAGGTCTATTAGAGTGGAATTTAAGGGAGCACTCACTTTTGAGCAAGAGTTAGCCCTGTCAGATATGATTTCCAAAGAAAATGGTTTACTCCATGCGGAGACTGGTTTTGGGAAGACCGTTTTAGGTGCTGCTCTCATCTCTGAACGTAAGACAAAAACAATTATTCTAGTCCATAATAAGCAACTCTTAGATCAATGGCTGGATCGCTTAAACTGCTTTTTGACTTTCGAAGAGGAAGAAGCTACCCGTTATACGCCATCAGGTCGTGAAAGGGCAATAGGCTATGTCGGGCAGTACGGTGGGACTAAGAAATGGCTGAGTGAACTGGTTGATGTCGTTATGATCCAATCTCTATTTAAGTTGGAAAATAGCCAAAGTCTTTTGGATAAGTATGAGATGATGATTGTGGATGAGTGTCATCACGTGTCTGCCTTGATGTTTGAAAAAGTTGTGGCACAGTTTAGAGGGAAGTATCTTTACGGTTTGACGGCTACGCCTGAACGTAAGAATGGTCATGAACCTATTGTTTTTCAGAGAATTGGTGAGATACTTCATACTGCTGGTAAGAGGGAGACATCTTTTAAACGGCAATTGCAATTAAGATTCACTTCTTTTGGTCATCTGGAAATTGAAAAGACTAAAGCAAGTAATTTTATACAGCTTAGTGATTTGATTGCTACTGACTCAGTGAGGAATCAGATGATTCTCAAGGATATTCTAGACCAAGTGGCAGAAGGGCGGAATATCTTGGTTCTAGTCAATCGAATTCAACAGATAGATGTCTTTGAAAAGTTATTGAAAGAGAAAGAGGTTGATGACTGTTACATTATTAGCAGAAAAACCAAAGTCCAAGAGAGAACAAGTTTATTGAAGACATTAGAACAGCTAGATAAAGGGTTTGTTTTGTTGTCTACTGGAAAATACATTGGCGAAGGTTTTGACTTACCTCAGTTGGACACGCTTATCTTGGCAGCACCCTTTTCTTGGAAAAATAATTTGATTCAGTACGCAGGTCGGATTCATCGAAACTACAAGAATAAGTCCTTGGTACGGATTTTCGATTATGTGGATATTCATGTTCCTTATTTAGAAAAGATGTTTCAGAAACGACAAGTAGCTTATCGAAAGATGGATTATCGTGCCATTGAGGGTGAGGAGAAACCATTCGTTTATGTTGATAGTAGATATGAGAATGTGCTGAGGGAGGACTTAGCAGGGGAAAGACAGCAGTGTATGCTTATTTTACCTTATGTGCACCAGACAAAACTGATGAATTTTCTAAAAGAATTTAGGATTAGTCAAATTGAGATATGTATACCAGAGACGGTTGCAAATAAAGCATGGCTAGACCAGTTGAAGAGCAAGAAAATTAAAGTATCTTTTACTCAATCAAAAATAGTCACGCCTATTCTATTGGTGAACAAGACCATTGTTTGGTATGGTGCAATGCCATTATTAGGGAAGGTAGATGAAATGACTATACTACGTTTGGAATCAGCTAGTATAGCTTCTGAAATAGTGGCAGGTTTACGATAGAGAAAATTTTTAAAAATTTCTATGTATGCTTTTCATTTTGAAAGAACGCGAAGTCTTGACAGATCAACGACTCAATGAGCTGGAAATCAACGGCATTCGATTGACCAAATTTAAAAATGGTGAAATCGGTATCGAATTTATCTGGATTGATACTAAAAATCCACCTAGCGATGCCATCGGCTGGGTAGCAAAGAAATAAAAAGTCCTGTCACTTTCTCCCCCTTAACCTTTGACTATTCTGCAAAATTATCGTAAAATAAAGAGTAAATGATAAAATGAGGTCAGAGTCTGTTTACTCTGGCGATAGTAGTATAAATGAGGAGAAACGCTTTGGAATTAGAAGTATTTGCTGGGCAAGAAAAAAGTGAACTATCTATGATTGAGGTAGCGCGTGCTATCTTGGAACTTCGTGGTCGCGATCATGAGATGCATTTTAGCGATCTTGTAAACGAAATTCAAAACTACCTTGGAACATCAAACAGCGATATCCGTGAAGCCTTGCCTTTGTTCTACACAGAGTTGAACTTTGACGGTAGCTTCATCTCACTTGGAGACAACAAATGGGGGCTTCGTTCATGGTATGGTGTGGACGAAATCGATGAAGAAATCATCGCTCTTGAAGAAAATGATGATGATGAAGTAGCACCAAAAGCTAAGAAAAAACGCGTCAATGCCTTCATGGATGGCGATTCAGATGCTATTGACTACAATGCAGATGATCCAGAAGACGAAGATGCATACGAAACAGATCCAGCTCTTTCATACGATGATGAAAATCCAGATGATGAGAAAAACGAAGTGGAAGCTTACGATGCAGAAATCAACGAAATCGCTCCTGATGACTTGGGTGAAGACGTGGATCTCAACGAAGACGACGACGAGTTTTCAGATGATGATGCTGAAAACATCGAGGAATAAAAGTTAGCTATTGACAATTATCCTATTTTTAGGTATCATATTGTTCGGGCACCTCTTTTAGAGGTCGGGGCTCCCTAGTTCTTAGGGAGCTATTTTTGTTTTTTCAAGAAGTTATCTTCTTGTATTTTAGTTGTGAATCTGGTGCAGTCGTCCCAGATTATTCTTATTAGTAGGGTCTTGTTTTCTATGTCCCCTCGTAGTTAACAAGGTCTTGAGCATTTTAGAAAGAGGAATCTATGTCTACGAAATATATTTTTGTAACTGGTGGTGTCGTATCGTCTATTGGGAAAGGGATTGTGGCAGCGAGTCTAGGCCGTCTCTTGAAAAATCGTGGTCTCAAAGTAACCATTCAAAAGTTTGACCCTTATATCAATATAGATCCGGGAACTATGAGTCCTTACCAGCACGGGGAAGTTTTTGTGACAGATGACGGAGCTGAGACAGATTTGGACTTGGGTCACTATGAACGTTTCATCGATATTAATCTCAATAAATATTCCAACGTGACAACTGGTAAAATTTACAGTGAAGTTCTTCGTAAAGAACGCCGTGGAGAATATCTTGGTGCAACTGTTCAAGTCATTCCTCATATCACAGATGCTTTGAAAGAAAAAATCAAGCGTGCCGCTCTAACGACTGACTCTGATGTCATTATCACAGAGGTCGGTGGAACTGTTGGGGATATCGAGTCCTTGCCATTCCTAGAGGCCCTTCGTCAGATGAAGGCAGATGTGGGGGCGGATAATGTTATGTACATCCATACAACCTTGCTTCCTTACCTCAAAGCTGCTGGTGAAATGAAGACCAAACCAACCCAACACTCTGTCAAAGAATTGCGTGGATTGGGAATCCAACCAAATATGTTGGTTATTCGTACAGAAGAGCCAGCTGGTCAAGGAATTAAAAACAAACTGGCCCAGTTCTGTGATGTGGCACCAGAAGCCGTTATCGAATCGTTGGATGTCGAACATCTTTACCAAATTCCACTGAACTTGCAGGCACAAGGTATGGACCAAATTGTTTGTGACCACTTGAAATTAGACGCACCAGCAGCGGATATGACAGAATGGTCAGCCATGGTGGACAAGGTCATGAACCTCAAGAAACAAGTTAAGATTTCCCTTGTTGGTAAGTATGTGGAGTTGCAAGATGCCTACATCTCAGTGGTTGAAGCCTTGAAACACTCTGGTTATGCCAACGACGCAGAAGTTAAAATCAATTGGGTCAATGCCAATGATGTGACAGCAGAGAATGTGGCAGAGCTCTTGTCTGATGCGGACGGAATCATCGTACCAGGTGGTTTTGGCCAGCGTGGCACGGAAGGGAAAATCCAAGCCATTCGCTATGCGCGTGAAAATGATGTTCCAATGTTGGGAGTCTGCTTGGGAATGCAGTTAACTTGTATCGAGTTTGCTCGTCACGTTTTAGGTCTTGAAGGTGCCAATTCTGCAGAGCTTGCACCAGAAACAAAATACCCTATCATTGATATCATGCGTGATCAGATTGACGTTGAGGATATGGGAGGAACCCTTCGCTTGGGACTTTATCCGTCTAAACTAAAACGTGGCTCTAAGGCAGCAGCTGCTTATCACAATCAAGAAGTGGTGCAACGCCGTCACCGTCACCGCTATGAGTTTAACAACGCCTTCCGTGAGCAGTTTGAGGCAGCAGGCTTTGTCTTCTCAGGAGTTTCTCCAGATAATCGTTTGGTCGAAATCGTGGAAATTCCTGAAAATAAATTCTTTGTAGCGTGTCAGTATCACCCTGAACTTTCAAGTCGTCCAAACCGTCCAGAAGAACTTTACACTGCCTTTGTGACTGCAGCAGTTGAGAACAGTAATTAGCAAAATCAGAACCTTTGAGAAGAATCTCAGAGGTTTTTTGCTTGCATATTTAGGATATGAGTTGCAAAATAAAAATATAGTGATATAATTAACATAAAAAATTCTAAGGAGGATCTACGATGAAAAAAATCACACTATTTAGTTTGTCTCTAGCTGGTCTAGCTTTACTGGCTTTTCCACATTCAGGGCAGGCATTTGAGCTTAAAGAAGAATGGGTTGTTAAGTGTGGAGTACAGTATCAAGATGGCAAGATTTTTCGATTCAACAATGGTCATGAAGTGGATATCAAAGTCTTGGATTTGCCAAAAACCGAGAAAATCGAGTGGACAGTTAGTCTCAATGGTCAAGATCAGACTGTCAATTTCCTAGGTCAAGAAAAGGACAAGTCTATGATTGGTATAGAAGGGCGTTACCTGAATTTCTATGTTCCATATGGCTATAGAGGAGATATCAAGGTAGAAGCCAAGAGCGGAAACGAAGTGAAGATCTGGTCAACGAAAGTTGTGGATGATATTCATAATGATAGTGGAAAGAGAGGTTACTATCGTATTGAAGAATCAAATAATCAATACACTTACATCGATGCTAAATGGGATTATCAAACCAAGACTTACACTGCCACTTTACCAGAGACTGTTAATGGTCAAAAAGTCTATGCTTGGGCAGAATATGATAATGGTGAGGTGAAGCTTGAAAAACTAAAATCTATCAGTCATAAATATGATGGAGGAGCTTTCAAAGAACTTTATCCGATTGTAAAAGCAGAAAGTTGGCTAAAATCAAACCAAAACTGGTACTATCAAAAACAAGGTCAATTAGTGCAGAAAGATTGGGTTTATGACAAGGGAACTTGGTACTTTATGAATGATAAAGGAGTCATGTTCAATCAAACTTGGCTTTATCAAGGTAGCAATTGGTATGCCTTTAAATCATCAGGAGCCATGATTGCGAGTGATTGGCTTTATGACCAAGGCAAGTGGTACTATTTATCAACTTCAGGAGCCATGAAAGCAAGCACTTGGGTTTATGACAAGGGAGACTGGTATTATGTAAGTTCTTCTGGTGCCATACTAGCGAATGATTGGGTCAAAGATAATGGCAAGTGGTATTATCTAGCTTCATCAGGTAAGATGCTTCGCAATACCTACACACCTGATGGTTACTACGTTGGCAACTCAGGTGCCTGGCAATAAGAATAATACTCTTCGAAAATCTCTTCAAACCACGTCAGCTTCATCCACAACCTCAAAACAGTGCTTTGAGCAACCTGCGGCTAGCTTCCTAGTTTGCTCTAGTATAAGAAGTCCTTTTCCTTAAAGGAAGAGGCTTTTTACTTGCTTTTCTGCTACTTCCTCATTTGTCCTAAAGCCTTTTTTGTGTTAAAATGAATGGTATGAAAGCTAAAAAAATGTGGATGGCAGGCTTGGCTTTGCTTGGTATTGGAAGCCTTGCTCTTGCTACGAAAAAAGTTGCAGATGACAGTAAGCTCATGAAGACTCAGGAAGAGTTGACAGCGATTGTGCGAGACCATTTTTCAGACATGGGGGAAATTGCGACCCTCTATGTTCAAGTTTATGAAAGCAGTCTAGAGAGCTTGGTTGGTGGCGTCATTTTTGAGGATGGCCGTCATTATACCTTTGTCTATGAAAATGAAGATCTAGTCTATGAGGAGGAAGTCTTATGATACAACCAGCAAATTTAGAAGAATTGGCATCTTTAGTAGAAAAAGATGGCAAGAAGGTTTTCCTTTTTGTGGCGGACTGGTGTGGCGATTGCCGTTATATTTATCCTGCCTTGCCAGAGATTGAGGAGACCAATCCAGAGTTTACCTTTATTCGAGTGGATCGAGATCAGTATATGGATCTAGCTAAACTCTGGGATGTTTACGGAATTCCTAGCCTTGTTGTTCTAGAAAAGGACAAGGAAATTGGTCGTTTTGTTAATCGCGACCGTAAAAGCAAGCAACAAATTAACGACTTTTTAGCAGGACTGAAATAGGAGAAAATAGAAACAATGATTTTTACATATAACAAAGAACATGTAGGTGATGTCCTTATGGTCATCGTGAAAAATAGCGGAGATGTCAAACTGGACGTGGAGCGCAAAGGAAAGGTGGCTCGTGTTTTCCTCAAAGAAAATGGAGAAACAGTGGCTTGGAATATTTTCGAAGTTTCAAGTTTATTTGAAATTGCAGAGCGCGGTCAAGTCTTTTTGACAGATGAGCAAGTCGCTCGTTTGAACCAAGAGTTGCAGGCGGAAGGCTTTGTGGAAGAAATTGTCAATGACAAAGAACCTAAGTTTGTTGTCGGTGAAATTGTCGAGATGGTAGCCCATCCGGATAGTGATCACCTTAACATCTGCCAAGTTGCAGTCGCAAGTGACAAGACAGTGCAAATCGTTGCGGGGGCTCCCAATGCGCGTGTGGGGTTGAAAACCATTGTCGCTCTTCCTGGAGCTATGATGCCAAAAGGGAATCTCATTTTCCCAGGTGAACTTCGTGGTGAAAAGAGTTTTGGTATGATGTGCAGTCCTCGTGAATTGCATCTGCCAAATGCTCCGCAAAAACGAGGGGTTATTGAATTATCAGAAGACCAAGTTGTTGGAACTCCATTTGATCCAGCTAAACACTGGACTGCCTAAGAAGTTGTTAGTATCTGATAGACCAGCTAGAAGGAAATAAGATGGCTAAAAATGTAGTGATTACAGGGGCGACATCAGGAATCGGTGAAGCGATTGCGCGTGCTTATCTGGAGCAGGGTGAGAATGTCGTTCTAACTGGACGACGGACAGACAGATTAGAAACTCTTAAGTCGGAGTTTGCAGAAGTCTTTCCAAATCAAACAGTTTGGACTTTTCCCCTAGATGTCATGGATATGGCCATGGTAAAGACTGTCTGCTCTGATATTCTAGAAACGATAGGTCAGATTGATATTCTGGTCAACAATGCCGGACTGGCTCTAGGTTTAGCACCTTATCAGGATTATGAAGAGTTGGATATGTTGACCATGTTGGATACCAATGTCAAAGGTTTGATGGCAGTCACTCGCTCTTTCTTGCCAGCAATGGTAAAAGCCAATCAAGGACATATCATCAACATGGGGTCAACCGCAGGAATTTATGCCTATGCAGGTGCAGCTGTTTACTCAGCGACCAAGGCGGCAGTTAAGACCTTTTCAGATGGTCTGCGAATTGATACCATCGCAACGGATATCAAGGTGACGACCATTCAGCCTGGAATTGTCGAAACAGATTTTTCGACGGTACGTTTTCACGGTGATAAAGAACGAGCTGCGTCCGTTTACCAAGGAATAGAAGCCTTGCAAGCTCAGGATATTGCAGACACAGTAGTCTATGTGACTAGTCAACCTCGTCGTGTTCAGATTACAGATATGACCATTATGGCCAATCAACAGGCGACAGGTTTCATGGTTCATAAAAAATAAAAAATTTTCTCGAAAAGTTACAAATTTCTGTAACTTTTTTTGATTTCCTACGAATAGATAAGTAGGAGGAAGAAAATATGTATAATAAAGTTATCTTGATTGGACGTTTAACGTCTACACCTGAATTGCACAAAACCAGCAATGACAAGTCAGTGGCGCGAGCAACTATCGCTGTCAACCGTCGATACAAAGACCAAAATGGCGAACGTGAAGCTGATTTTGTTAATATGGTCCTTTGGAGAAGACTAGCAGAAACTTTGGCAAGCTACGCAACCAAAGGTAGTCTCATTTCCGTTGATGGGGAATTGCGTACTCGTCGCTTTGAGAAAAATGGCCAGATGAACTACGTGACCGAAGTACTTGTCACAGGATTCCAACTCTTGGAAAGTCGTGCTCAACGTGCCATGCGTGAAAATAATGCAGGCCAAGACTTGGCAGACCTAGTCTTGGAAGAGGAAGAATTGCCATTTTAAACATTGAAAAGTCGGCTCTTTGTCAACTGTA